>JAVRLK010000001.1:0-141901 GCA_031961545.1 Thermoplasmatota archaeon
TTAAATTATTATCAACCTCTCCAAGCATAAGAAATGCTGCCGTTGTTGCTCCCACTCTTCCGGAACCTATAATCGATATCATAATTCAATTAATGAATTTCACTATAAATTTTTTTCTTCAACAATAGTGTTGCTAAGTGTACCTATCTTTTCTATTGTTAGATCCATTCTATCACCAATCTTAAGAAACATTGGTGGTTTCCTTGCAAAACCCACACCACCGGGAGTACCTGTTGAAATAATATCACCAGGTTCAAGTGTTAGAACATTTGATATAAATTCTATAAGAAAATCTATTTTAAATATTAGATTTGATGTGTTCGATTTCTGCCTTATTTCACCGTTTATTTTTGTTTCCAGGTTCAAATTATGTGGATCACCTATTTCCCATTTATCCACCAAAACTGGTCCAATGGGTGCAAAAGTATCAAAACTCTTTCCCACAAACCATTGCCCCGCATATTTAAACTGATGATCTCTTGCACTAACATCGTTCATGATCGTATAACCGGCTATGTATTCATACGCATTTTCTTTTTTTATGTATTTACCTCTTTTTCCTATCACAACCGCAAGCTCCACCTCATAGTCAAGTTCCCTCACAATTTTTGGATATATAACAGGGTGACCATGACCTGTTATTGATGTTATGGATTTTTCAAACCAAACAGGCTCTTCAGGTATTTTCTGTCCGGTTTCCCTTGCATGATCCATGTAATTTAATCCGAGTGCCATGATCCTTCTTGTTTCAACAGGCGGATCGAGCTTTTCAGGTAAATTCATTATAAAACCATTTTTCTCTATATCCTTTTCAATTTCTCCTATCCAATCCTTATCCATGAGATACTCAACCTTAAAATCACCAATTGGCAGAACCTTTTCCTTCACTTTTCCATAGTAAATATTTCTATACCTGAAAATTTTCATAATTCCTTAATTCAATATACCATATTAATAACTTTCCAATTTTAAACACCATAAGTTTAAAATATCAATCAAATATTCTTCAATTATGATCCGTGTGGATGAATATGAAAACTATGCAATTCTTACAATAGACAGGGAGGATAAGGCAAATGCCCTGAACATTGAAACAATTGAAGAAATAAGAAATGAACTGGAAAAACTTGAAAAAAATAAAAATATTGTTTCTGTTATCATAACAGGAAAGGGAAAATTCTTTTCTGCCGGTGGCGATCTAAGGGAAATGCTTACACTTGATGAAAATGGTGGAAAGGAATTTTCAAAAAAGGGGCAGGATCTAATGAATTACATTGAAAATAGTGATAAGATTTTCATTGCCTGTTTGAATGGCCCTGCATATGGAGGTGGAATGGAACTATCACTTGCCTGTGATATAAGGGTTGCAGGGAAGAATGTGAAAATGGGACAGACAGAAATAAACGTAGGTCTTGTGACAGGCTGGGGAGGTGCAGAAAGACTAATTGAAAATGTTGGCAGGGGACTAGCAAAGTTTATGCTTTTAACAGGCTATGTGATGAGCGCTGAGGAGGCAAAAAATTTTGGAATAATTCATGTTATTTCTGATAATCCACTTGAGGATTCAATAAAAATTGCAAAGGATCTTGCGAAAAGAAACAGAGAATCTTTGATTTCATACAAAAGGATGGTTAGGGAAAATTCATATTTAACAGAAAGAGAGGAATTTGGTAAAATTGTTTCTTCAAAGAATGGTAAGGAAGCGATAAGCGCATTCCTTGAAAAGAGGGAACCGAGATTCACATGATACTTATTCACGCATGCTGTGCACCTTGCGTTTCTTCAATAATAAAAAATATGGATGAGGAATTCACAGTATTCTGGTACAATCCAAACATTCATCCATACAGGGAATATTTAAGAAGAATGAATACGCTGGAAAAATTGAGCAGGGAATGGAACTTCAAAGTTATTTATGACAAAACGTACAATCTTCAGGAATGGATTGAAAAAACAGCCATATTAAACAAAAAATCTGATGTTTTAAGATGCAGATACTGCTATGCGGATAGGCTTGATAGAACTGCAAGGTATGCAAAGGAGCATGGATACAGAGCATTCACAACATCCCTCCTATATTCACCATACCAGAAGCATGAAATAGTTAAAGAAATTGGAGAGAATGTTTCAAAGAAATATGGTATAGAATTTTATTACAGGGATTTCAGGGAATTTTTCCCAATGGGTAATGAGATTGCAAAATCTCTCGGTCTATACAACCAGGGTTACTGTGGATGCATATGGAGTGAGTTTGATAGGTATGGTAAAAGCGATAGTGAGTAGGGAAGATTTCAGCATAAATGATCTTACATCAGAATTGATTAAAAAAGATGATGGAGCCATAGTTACATTTATTGGAACAGTGAGGAATAAAAACAGGGATAAGGAGGTTGTAAAAATAATCTATGATGCATACGAACCTATGGCAACAATGGAAATCCAAAAAATAATAAAAAGGGCTATGGAAAATTACAGCATTGATGATGCCATTGTATATCATAAAATTGGTGAATTTTTACCAGGTGAAAAGGTTGTTTTCATAGGTGTTTCATCCACACATAGAGAGGAGGGATTTAAAGCCTGTAAATTCATAATAGATGAAATAAAGAAATCCGTACCAATATGGAAAAAAGAGTTTTATAATGATGGATCACAATGGCTTGAAGAATGAAATTAGGATAAGATCTTATGGTTATGACAATTAAAACGTTATAAATAAAATATTTTGATGATGAAAAAATTTTTCAAAAATGAGGTCATCATAAATTATAAATATTCAATAAACATCCCTTTTTTTACCTATGATTGAATGAATGAAAGAGGTGAAAAATATGGCAAAACCACAGTATGTAAGATTCGAAGTGCCAAAGGATCTACAGGATAAGGTGCTCTCAAACCTTGAAGTGGCAAGTACTTCAGGAAAGATAAGGAAGGGAACAAATGAGGTAACTAAGGCTATTGAAAGAAACGAGGCAAAACTTGTGATCATAGCAGAGGATGTAAATCCTCCAGAGGTTGTGGCACATTTACCCTATCTGTGCGATGAAAAGAATGTTCCATACGTATATGTCCCGAGCAAGGGAGAGCTGGGACAGAGGGTAGGAATAACATCAGCAGCAAGTGTTGCAATAATTGACTTTGGCAAAAGCGAATCTGAATTTAAAGGAATAATTGAGGAAATTTCAAAGTTGAAGAAATAGGGTGATTTAAGATGCCAGATGAGGCCACACCGGCTGAAGTTGTCGAAATAATGGGAAGAACGGGAATGACAGGTGAAGTTATACAGGTGAAGGTAAAAATACTTGATGGTCCGGATAAGGGCAGGATTATAACAAGAAACATTATCGGACCTGTTCAGGTAGGGGACATTGTAATGCTAAGGGAAACCGCAAGGGAAGCAAGGAAACTTATTGCCAGGTGAATACCTATGGTTGTTAAAAGGTACTGTTCATTCTGCGGTAAGGAAATAGAGCCTGGAACTGGCAAAATGTACATAAGAAAGGACGGTACAATATTATATTTCTGCAGCAGCAAATGTGAAAAAAACATGCTTGAGCTGGGAAGGATACCAAAGGAAGTAAGGTGGACAAGAGCCTTCAGAGAAGAAAAGAATTTAAGAATACACAGGGTGAGTGCAGGTGGAGAGAACGCTGGTAATCCTCAAGCCTGATGCTGTACAGAGGAACCTTGTTGGCAGAATCATAACAAGGTTTGAGGAAAAGGGTCTTAAGATAATAGCATTAAAGATGGTAATGCTATCAAGGGAAAGGGCAGAGAAACTCTACGAAGTTCACAGGGGAAAGAAATTCTTTGAGGATCTTGTTTCATACATAACATCCGGACCGATAGTTGCCATGATAGTTGAGGGGAGGGATGCAATAAACGTTGTTAGGAAAATCATGGGTAAAACAAATGGTGCTGAGGCTGAGCCTGGAACAATCAGGGGTGATTTCTCAACAGGTATTGAGAAAAACCTTGTACATGGATCCGATAGCCCTGAATCATTCAAAAGGGAATATCCGGTTATTTTTGATGAAAAGGAATTTATTGATTATAAAAAATCGGGTGAAGAATGGCTTTAGATGATAATAATTTCTGATGTACATTCAAACCTTCCCGCTTTATTAAAGGTTCTTGAATTTGTTAAGGAGGGGGAAAGGATTTTTCATGCTGGTGATATTGTAGGTTATAATCCATATCCGGGTGAGGTAATAAAAAAGTTCAGGGAATACAGGATTCAGAGTATAAGGGGAAACCACGACAGGGCAATAGTTTATTCTGATTATTCAAACTTCAATGAAATAGCATACTATGCTCTGAAATGGACTGAAGAGATTTTGAGTAAAGAGGATCTTGATTATTTAAGATCCTTAAAGAAATCCATGTCCTTTGATTTCAAAAACAAAAGGGTAATCATGTTTCATGGATCACCATGGGATGAGGATCTTTATCTTTATCCCGAGGATGTTGATGAAAAAACTATTCCAGATGGTTATCAGGTATTGATCCTCGGTCACACACATGTTCCATTCGTTAAAAAATTTGGGGATAAAATTATAATAAATCCCGGGAGTGTTGGACAGCCCAGGGATGGTGATCCCAGAGCATCATTTGCCAGGATCGATGATGAATGGAATGTTGAAATTGTAAGGGTTGATTATAACATAGATGAGGTGGCGGAAAAAATAAAAGAGAAAAATTTGCCATCCATACTTGCTGAAAGACTTTATCTCGGATTTTAAAGTTCAATCTACAACGTTTTCAAGAATTGTAATTGATGGCTCGTATGTTGATATTTTCATCTTTGCGTTTAAAGGTATTATCATCTGATCCGTACCATGTCCGAATGGAAGACCGTACATGGCAGGTTTTTTCATTTTCTGCAAATAATAATAAATAATTTCCTGAAGTGATGGGTTTGGGCCCTCATCTATAGGTATATGAGTGAAATCTCCAAAAACAAGACCCTTTAATCTATAGAGTATTTTTGATAACCATAATTCTGCCATGTATCTATCTATATCGGAAATACTTGTTGCAACATCCTCAAGGAAAAGTATCTTTCCCGATGTCTTTAAAACATATTCAGTCCCTATTAAAGATATAACAAGTGAAAAGTTTGTGCCCGCGCTTATACCTGTTGCCGTACCATCCACGACACTTCCAACAATCCTTGTTATCTGGGGTGTTAGGTCAAGAACTTCACCGCTAAGAATACCTATCATATTTTTCAGTATATTTTTATTAATGAATTCGAAGTCCACACCTGGCATCGGACCATGGAATGTTATAAGATCAGTTTTCTGGTTTATTGCAATATGCAATGCTGTTATATCACTGTACCCAACAAATATCTTTGGATGTTCCTTTATAATGTCAAAATCTATAAGGGGCAAAATTCTCATGGATCCATATCCTCCCCTTGCAGCAAAAATTGCATCAACACTATCATCCCTGAATGCATCCATGAGTTCCTTTGCCCTATCATTATCTGGTGCGGATAAATAACCAATCTGTTTTGTTTTCCTTATATTATCACCAAATGAAACCTTAAAACCCATTTTCCTCAGTCTTTCAACTCCCACCGTTAAAGATTTAAGGTTGGGCGGACTTGCGGGAGCAATAATTCTAATATGTGCATTTTTCTTCAGTTTCGGCGCTCTCATACATTTATCAATATTACCCATCATTTATAAACTTTATCGGATGGGAAAACAAAAGGATTAAAATAGAGAATTGAAATTGCAGTTTTGTAATGGCCGGGGTGGGGTAGTGGCTATCCTTGGGGACTGTGGATCCCTAGACCCGGGTTCGATTCCCGGTCCCGGCCCTACTTATAGAGTAAAATTTCAAGGAAATGTTTCAGGTGCTGTGCAAGAACGGGATTATCAGAATAACCGCATGCAGCAAGCTCCGCATCAGCTATCAATGCCTTCCTGTCATCTGCAACAATATCGGTTGCTATCAAACCATCCCTGTAATGAACCTCTGTATTTTTTGGTGCCCTCTGCGTTCTCGATGTAATAACAACTATCCTAACATTCCTGTTCTGTGCCTTTTTTATTTCATCAATTAGATTTTTTCTTATTTCTGCAAGTTTTGGTGATGATAACCAAATTTCCCTTTCAGCAAGTTCAAACATTTCACCTATTTTTTTAAGTACCCTGTTTTTACCATAAATTGTGTAAACGAGCTGTGGTTCACCCTTTTCCCCGAACATTTCCTGTGCCAGTTTTAGGTGTGAAAAAAGATCCTTGACCATCCTTGTGTACCTTTCTTCAAGAACATTCAAATCTTCTGGCTTGAATATTTTTGGTTTTCCTGAAACTACCTTAATGAAACCTTTACTTTCAAGTGATTCAAGTACCTTGTAGGATGATGTCCTTGGTATCTTGGATATTTTTGCAACATTCTCCGCCTCCCCTCCACCAAGGAAAATTAATGCAACGAATGCCCTTGCCTCATATTCAGTAAGGCCAAGATTTTCAAGGTATTTTAAAACTTCCTTAAACTTTTCCTCAATATCGGTTTCTGAATAAACGTCCATGTTTGAAGAAAAAGTTAATCAATATAAAAATTTTCTTAGATGAAAAATGAAATGCTCAAGGTGTGAAAGGGAAGCGGTCGCTTATATAAGATACAGTGGAGAACATCTCTGCGCAGAGCACTTTATGGAATTCCTTGAAAGAAGGGTAAAGCATGAGTTAAGAAAACAGGTGAACCTGAAAAGTGGTGACAGGATTGTCGTTGGTGTTTCTGGAGGTAAGGACAGTACAACAACACTCTACCTTTTAAAAAAGATCCTTTCACACAGGGATGATATTGAAATAATAGCCGTAACAATTGATGAGGGTATAAAGGGATACAGGGACATTGCCATAGAAAGGGTTAGGGATTTTATTTTGAATCTTGGCGTTGAATACCATATATATTCCTATAAGGATCATTTCAATGTCACAATAGATGAAGTTTCAAAGATTGATCATGAAATTTTACCCTGCTCATACTGCGGTGTTTTCAGGAGATATTTGCTAAATAAGGCTGCAAGAGAATTGAAAGCAAATTACCTTGCAACGGGTTTGAACCTTGATGATACCGCCCAGAGCGTAATAATGAACTTTGTCCGCGGTGATCTTGAAAGACTTGCAAGACTTGGACCCCATGAAATAATAAAGGAGGATCTCGTACCCAGGATACAGCCATTGAGAACTATACCGGAGAAGGAAGTGATGCTATATGCAATTCTCAAAAAGATTCCATTCTATCACGGGACCTGTCCGTACGCGGATCTTGCAATAAGAAATGAGTTCAGGAGCGCAATAGATTCTTGGGAGGAAAGAACACCTGGATCAAAATACGCGATACTTTCAACCTTCGATCAGATCAAACCCTTGCTTATTCCTTCCTACAAAAATTTTAAACTAAACAGGTGTGAAAGGTGCGGAGAACCCACCGTTGGAAAGATTTGTAAGGCATGTGAACTCAGGGAAAGGATTGAAAATCTTCAGAAAATGTAACTTGAAGGATTGATTTTTCTCAGAATTAAATCTGCGGTTAAATTTATTATGCTGTAAAGGTCGGAAACAGCAGGACAGTATGCGGTTTCCAGCGCGCTCAAATCCTGCGCGCTGAGACCAGCTTTTATGGCCAGTGCAATAACATTGATTTCCCTTGATGCATTTCTACCTATTGCCTGTGCCCCCAAAACTTTACCATTTTCATCGCAAACAATTTTCATCGTTATTTCCCTTCCACCAGCATATTCAGGTTTGTCAAGCGTTTTTCCTCTTGCGCTCACCACCTTCATTTTATTTGCAAAATAGGATTCAGTTAATCCAACAGCGGAAACTTCAAGGTCACCGATAACAGAAACAAAATTACCTAGAGCACCTGAATAAATTGCATTCCTGCCGGCAAGGTTTATGCCAGCAACAATTCCCTGTTTTGCAGCCGTTGTTGCAAGTTGAATAACAAATGGTGATGAATCAACAAAATTTTTAACAATAACGCAATCACCTGCAGCATATATATCCTCCCTTGATGTTTGCATTCTTTCGTTAACAACAATATAACCCCTTTCCATCTTCACCATTCCCTCAAGTATTTTTGTGTTGGGTGAAACACCTGTTGCAAGTATTACCATTTCAGCATCATACCTTCCATTGGATGTTTCAATTCCCCTAATTTTTCCATTCTCAACAACTATTTCATTAACCCTTGCATTCAAATTAACTTTAATACCACTGGATTCAAGGTAATCTTGGACAATTTTTGCCATGTCCTGATCAAGTGCCCTTGGAAATACCTGTGGGAACATTTCAAAAACCTGGACGTTCAGACCTTTAACCTTTAATGCATATGCCATTTCAAGACCTATTGCTCCCGCACCTATTACAGCAACATTTTTCACACCAGTTGAAATATATTTTTCTATATTTTCCGCATCCTCAAGTGTTTTAACAACAAAAACACCTTTTCCAACATATTCCCTTGCATTTTTTATTGGTGGTATGAATGGATCCGCCCCACTGGCAAAAAGTAATTTATCATAGCCTATTTCTTTTTCCTCACCTGTCTTTAAATTTTTTATAAAAACTTTCTTTCCATTGGGATCAATTCTTTCAGCCATATAATTCAAATAAACCTGGATCCTCTTTGTTCTCGGAAATGGATGCTTTAAATCATTAAAATTACCCGATTTTTCAAAAATAAGCGGAATACCGCAGGGTGAATATGATTCATATTCATGCTTTTCAATGATGGCAATTTCCTCATCCCTGTTTAATGATGTGATCCATCTTGTTGCATAAACTGCAGCTGTTCCAAGACCAATTATAACTATCATATGTAGGGTAAAATATTAAAATCATAAAAATTTTATTACCAACTCATTTTTAATAATAAAAGTAATAAATTATGGATCTTTTTCCACAAAAATTAAATCACTACACGACCTTCGAAAGTCAAATCAATTAACGGTTGACAAACTCCGACTCTTACACCTGCATTGTCATGAAAGTGCAGACAAAAGAAATTTTTTCATAACTTCTACTTTGAAAATAAAAATAAGACTGTTTCTTGAAAAATTTGTTAATTATCTTTAACTTTTGTCAAAGAAAATATATATATATCTTTGTTAATAACATTTATTTGGGTTACATATGGCGGAAGGAAAATTAAATAAAAGGGGAATTGCTTTTATAATATCCATTATAATTATACTTTCAGGTATTGCTGTCATAGTATATGCTCAATTAAATGAACAGTTAATTTATGTAAGGGTGGTTGATACTAATGGAAATCCCATATATAATGCTACAATCCAGGGAATGATGCTTACACCACCATCAAATGGTTCCATATTCCAGACAGTATTTTTAACGCAAACCGAGCATAATGGTAATGCAGTTGTTTCAAACTTCACTTTACTTAAAAGGATCTCAAATGAATGGTTAAGATACTACCATGGAAATTTCTCAAAAGCATCCTACCTTCCAGAGCTGATTCTTTTTGTAACATACAAATTCAATGGAAGTTTGTATTTTAAAGAAGGTAGTATATCCCTCACTCCAAAGGACATTTTAAATGGAATGTCAGGAAAGGCAGTTGTTGTGGTGAAACATGACAAAAGTGAACATTTAGTGAATGAAACGAATGTTACAACCTCTGTTCAATTAAATTCTTTGGAAAATAAAATACAAAATAATATTGGTATCCTTTTACGAAACATTACCTTTCCCGAACCTTATTTTTACTGGGTAATGCAAAATAATACTTTCTATCCATCGAAACCTGGTCACCTCGCACAGATCCCCATTGCATGGGCTACATTTGCTGGTAGTGCTTATGGCGAGATTGTTACACAAATTGGGGTATTTCCAGCATCTTATGCTGGCTTGGTTCTTAATCCCTTTTCATCAAAAAATTTAGAATTTAATACTGGTGGTTCGGTTCTCACTGTCGAGTATTCGGGAATTGTAAAAAGTGCTCTAGTATTTTTAGGGGACAAAACATTGAATAGGTTTAGCGTTGGATCATCCGGTTACATATATATAATGGGGCAGATTGAACTGGCTACTTATCAATTATATTACATTCCTTCTGAAGTAGGAATGCCTGAGCCTCTAAATGACTATATGGCTGAAGCAGCCATTGTTTCTATAAGTACATCAAATAATCAGGTTATATTGGGTAATGGAACAGGGATACCTTCTGTATTTTCAAAACTATCGAATTATACAAATTATCAGTTTTATAATGCAAGTAGTGGAACAGGCTCCGCTCCTAACTCCCAGATTTTCTCTGGGGAAATTTACCAGAGTTTTGAAAATTACGGACTATTAGTTCAAGCTGTTATACCAATAGGTGAAATTCTTGCTGCAGAAGCTGAACCTGAAACTGAGATTTTAGGAATAGCCAGCTCAATTGTAGGTGCTATTCTTGGATTTTTTGTATGGCAAAGCTATTCAGGAGCTATGTTTACTACTATTGCTTATTGTGCAGCACCTGGGCAAATAGTAGATGCATATGTTCTCTATTCAGATGTATCTTATCAAATAAATGGTCAGGGTTCCATAGAACTACCAATGATGGGTGCATACATCTACACAACATCATCATCTGGCGGTGGTGGAGAAGGTTGTGTGGTTTACGAAACAAACATCACATTATCAAATGGAGAACAAATACCTGTACAGGATCTTAAGGTGGGAATGAAAACACTCTCCTACGATCCAAATACTGGAGAATTAATTACAACAACGGTCTCTCAAATTAAGGTTTTGAATTCTTCTTATATTATGATAATAAATGGAAATATTGAGGTGACAGGATTAAACATACAACCAATATTTGTAAAGTTTGAAAATGGATCCGTTGGCTGGACTATGATCGGAAATTTGAACTATACAATGCAAATATACTGCCCTCTGAATAACACATGGGTTCCCGTAACATCTCTTAAAATCATATTCGGGAATTTCACCGTATATGATATAATGACTGCAAGACAGATTTCAGGAGGATACGTTTACAGTGATTACATAGCAAATGGATATCTTTTGGATTCAAAACCAACACCGATATAAATTAAACTTTTTACCAATCTTATGTAAATATATTATAAAATATCAGCCGGCATATTTGCAATTTTTTGTAAAGTTTCCTTTTCCATGAAATGAAGATTACCCAGTATAACAATTGTATGCAAAGGTCCACAGATCCATTTCCTCTATTATCCAATGAAAATAATAGCATACAATATAAGAATGATAATAGTCCTAAATGATTCTGGAATTATTTTTATTGTAGAGGTTTTCTACAGAGCTTAGTTTGATCAAACTCTTTTATATTTACTTTCATTATAATGAGAGGTGTGTTTGCACAACATGTTTAATCACTCACATCTCCATTTACATGCAATTTAAATATTTTATTCATAAAATAATTTAGTTAACATACTAATCATTTTGGAAATATTTATATCCTTTTCATTCATATTTCATTTTGCCTCCTGAGGACTCTTATCCAGGAGTTATCTCCTGCTTACACAAAATTCTTATCATTGTCATAGATTTGTTCGATCAATCTTTAATGATTATTTAATTCATAAAAATAATGAAATTGATTTTTTAAAAAATTTAATATGAAATATAAAAATTTTAAATGACAAAGATTATAATCGAATAGTAATTCTCTGTTCCGGGTGATTGCCTTGAAGAGGGATCTAGTTTCAGTCCTGGATGTGAAGGATGATATGATGGAAATAATAGACCTGGCATTTAAAATAAAGAAAAAACCAGAAGAATACATGGAAAAGTTGAAGGGAAAGAGCCTTGCAATGATCTTTGAAAAACCATCAACAAGGACAAGAACGAGCTTTGAGGTTGCAATGACACAGCTTGGTGGTCATGCACTTTACATGAGCCCAAGAGATATGCAGATGGGAAGGGGAGAAACAATATCCGATACAGCAAAAGTTCTGAGCAGATATGTTAATGGAATTATATACAGAGCATTCGATCACAAAATGGTTGTGGAACTCGCCCAAAATTCATCCGTACCTGTTATAAACGCACTGGATGATTATGAACATCCTGCGCAGATAATAGCAGATATAATGACAATGATTGAAAAGAAGGGAAGAGATAGAAAATTGAAGGTTGCATTTGTTGGTGATGGAAACAATGTTGCAAGATCCTTGCTCTATGGATGTGCAGTAGTTGGTTTTGATTTTTCAATCGCAACACCGAAGGGATTTGAGCTATCACAGGAGGATCTTAAAAAGGCACAGGAAGTTTCAAAGGGAAGATCAAAAATTGTTTTCACAAACGATCCTGTTGAAGCTGTGAAGGATGCTGATGTTATTTACACGGATGTATGGGTTTCCATGGGACAGGAGGAGGAAAAGGAGAAGAAGGAAAAGATATTCAGGCCATACCAGGTCAACAAGGATCTTGTGAAGCATGCAAAAGAGGATTATATTTTCATGCACTGCTTACCCGCACACAGGGGACTTGAGGTAACTGAAGATGTTATTGACGGACCTAACAGTGTTGTATTTGATGAGGCTGAAAACAGGCTTCATGCACAGAAGGCATTGCTTGTGAAATTTTTATCCTAAATTTTCCTTTTAAACATTTTTTCAAGTTCTTCTTTTCCTATTTTTATCATTGTCGGTCTCCCATGCGGACATGTATATGGATTCCTGCATTTCATCAGATCATAAAGAAGAATTTTCATATCCTTTTCGGATAACTTCTGGTTTGCCTTTATTGCACCCTTGCAGGCCATTGTTGCGATTGTTTCCCTTTTCCTTTCCTCAATCCCTTTCGTTCTATTTTTCCCAAGTTCGTTCAGTCCTTCAATGAAAGCATCAACTATTTCATTAATTTTAAAGAATGATGGTACTGTTCTTAAAACAACATGGTTCTGGAAAATATCGAATTGGAAATTAAGGGAGGAAAAAATATCCTTCTCCTCCCTCAAAATTTCAATCTGCCATGGCTCAAGCTTTATTGTTATTGGATCTATAAGGTTCTGAATACTCTTTCTGTTTATATCATCCTCAAGTTTCTCAGTCCTTATCCTTTCATGTGCTGCATGCTGATCCACAATCAGCATGCCATTCCCTGTATCCACAATTATATACGTATCAAGTATTTGCCCAACAATTTTTAAGGATCCGAGATCGGGCAAATTCTCATCAATTTTTTTCTGTATTATTCCTTTTTCTGTTTCAAATGTAATCTGTTTCTCCAAATCCAGCATTTTATCAATTTTCTCAAGTGCTGGAAATTCACTGACAATATCGGGTATTAAATTCACATTTTTCAATGCTTTTTGAATACTTTCCTTTACAAGATTCAATAATTCATTTTCATTTGAGAATTTAACAAAAATTTTTGCAGGATGAACATTTACATCGATAAACTGTGGATCCAGGTAAATTTTTATGATTGCTATGGGAAAGCTATCCCTGAACAATAAAGATCCGTATGCTGATATTATTGATTCAACAATTTCAGGACTTTTCACGGGCCTGTCATTCACATATATGTATATATGGTCCTTACTCTTCCTTGTCAATTCAGGCTTGCTGATTATACCCCTTATTTCCGCATTATTGTTTTTATTTTCAATGTTCAACATTTTCTTTGCAAGTTCAGGGGAATAAACATATGTGAATCTATCAATTAATGAATTCACAACAGGTATGTTGAATATCTGCCTTCCATTATGAGTTAGTGTGAATGATACATCCTCCCTTGCAAATAGATAGTTTATGAAAATTTCCTCTATTGCCTGAAATTCATTCATATCAGATTTCATAAATTTTCTTCTTGCAGGAAGGTTAAAAAACAGATCCATAACGTTGATCAATGTACCTTTCATCGGTCCCCTTTCCTCAATCTTCATAATTTTATTTGCCTCACAGTAAATATATGTGGAAACATCACCCTGGCCGGTGAGTATTTCAAATTTAGAAACTGAAGAAATACTGTATAAAGCCTCGCCCCTGAAACCGTATGTTCTTATTCTGTTTAAATCCTCCTTACCGGATATCTTGCTCGTTGCATGTTTTTCTATGCTTAACAATGCATCCTCCTTTGACATGCCAGTACCGTTGTCCTTAACGGAAATTAACGTTTTACCCCCATTTTTTATTGAAACATCAATCTTTTTTGCACCCGCATCAAGTGAATTTTCTATCAACTCCTTAACAACACTTGCAGGTCTTTCAACAACCTCACCTGCTGCTATCAATTTCACAGTTTCATCATCAAGAATTTTTATTTTTGCCATCGATCATTCAATTATAAACAATATAAAAAAATTTAGTACTATGGAATGGTGAACTCCTTTGTAAGGATCTTTTCCTCCTCTCCAACAACCTCGGCAAAAACTTCAAAATAATCCTTTATACCTGAAGTTTGAATTTTATTTTTCAAAAGTTCATCTATCTGGAATATACCCGCTGAATTCTTCATCTTTATTTTTATTTTCACAGGTTTTTTCTCACCATCCATTACCTTTACCCATTCTATTGCCATTGCTGAAACAGAATGTATTGAGATTTTTCCAGCGCTGAATGGTATTCTTGCCCTTCCCTGTGCCATGTCAAGGGCGTCGGCGATCTTTACTATTCCTCCTTCAACTGTCAGAGGAAGAATATCAGACCTGTGCGAATATATGCAATGAAGAATTTCCATTTTAACAATTTCCCTCTTTTCATCATCGTAAAGAGCAGAAATTAATCTGTCTATTATTGGACCGGCTACGATTGTGCTCAACAGTTCATGATCCATTCTGTGTATTGCATGACCAACATCATGCAGAACGGATGCAAGAAAAACAACCCCCTCTGCATCATCATTACCCATTCCATAATTTTTAACTATGCTTGGCACAACACCGTGTTTTATTAAAATTCTTAGTATCTTTATTGCAAAATTTGCAACAATTTTTATATGAACAGGTCCATGATCCGTTATTCCCATTCTATCAACAGCGGTTATATTTGATGCCCTGAGGAGCGTTTCAATCTCCCCATCATCCTTAATTAAATCCTGAAGATACTTTAGTTTTTCATTTTTTAATACAGGTACCTTTATGTCGAGCATAAATTTCAATAATTTTTCTCTTTAATATTTTTTTCCAAATTTTTACAAAAATTTTTAATTTTAAAAAAGAATGAATAATTATGATAATTGTGGAAAGGATTTATGATTCAAAAAGCAATGGTTTCCGTATCCTTGTTGACAGGATCTGGCCCAGGGGATTGAAAAAGGAAAAGGCCAAAATAGATCTATGGGCAAGGGAAATTGCACCAAGCGATGAATTGAGAAAATGGTTTTCCCATGATCCTGAAAAATGGAATGAATTTTTGATAAAATACGAAAATGAACTTTTAAACAATAGCAAATTTAGGGAATTTCTTGATGAATTGAAAAAAGTAAATAGGGATATAATTTTCCTTTACTCATCAAGGGAAGAAAAATATAACAATGCAAGTGCCCTTAAAATTATTGTTGAAAAATATCTTTAGCTTTGATATAATCTTCCCTCGATCTGAAAATGTATTTAAGATAAACATTTTCATTAAGGTAAATATAAAAACCAATCGCCCTGAAAACAATACCCTTCCATTCAGGAGTGATGTTAAAAAATTCAATAATGTTATTATCAAGAACCTTACCTATTTCCTTTCCAAGAAAATATGCTTTCTTTGAACCCAGCAAAAAACCGTATCTGTAATGGGGGAATCCACCATCAATTATACCAAAATCACCTGCACCATAGAAATTTCCATACCTTAAAGGCTTCACTTTTCTTAGAATATACCATTCCTTCAATATTATTTCATCTGTAACGTAAAATTCACCTGTTATTTTATCTTCCTGAATTTCCAGAACAAGACCTCCCCTTGCCCTCAGATAATCGTTTCTATTTCTTATCTCCACATGTATGTGCGGATCTGTCCATGGTCTAAAATAGGGTGAAATGTAAAGTTCTCCAAGGGTTTCTTCTGGATCAACAGTATCACCTATATTTACGGATGGTTTAACATGTAGAATCTTTACATAAAATCCATCAGAATCAATAATAAGAACATGCTCCTCCATACCATTCTTTCTCATTCTGTGAACCCTGTAATCAACAACTTTGCCATAGACGGGTGAATTCACATAACACAATTTTCTGCTTGATGGAAAAATATCCACGGCCTTGAATTCCCTATGTGAAAGGAAAGGTGAATTGAGGAATGTGATGAATGAATCGTTATCAGCATAAATTTCAACCCCATGTTTTGCTATTAAATTCATATTAAGGTGAATAAAAAATAAAGATTTATTATTATTGATTGATTAAAGGATGAGATGAAGGATCTAATACTTCTTCATGCACCGAGCATATACGATTTCAGGAAAAGGTACAGAATCTACGGTCCTGTTAGTGATGTTATACCATCCACACCAATCTTTGAAATGTATCCAATAGGTTTCATAAGTTTAATTTCGGACCTTATACCTAAAGGTTATAAAGTTAACATAGAAAATCTTGCTGTACAGATGATTCTGCATGAAAATCTGGATGTTGAAAGAAAAATATCAAAGCTCGATGCAAGTATGATAGCGATGGATCTTCACTGGCTCCCCCATGTGCATGGTGTTATAAACATTGCAAAAATGGTTAAGAAATACCATCCAGATACACCAATAATCCTTGGTGGATTATCGTCCACCTATTTCTATAAAGAATTGATAAATTTCCCTTTCATAGATTTTATTTTACTTGGGGATACAACCGAACCATTTTTTTCAGATCTTATTGAAACATATCAGAAAAATGGTGATTTTTCAAAAATACCGAACCTTGTATGGAAGGATAATGGAAGGGTAAGAATAAATAACATTGAAAATCCTGAAAATTACATAAATAGCGTTAAACTTGATTACCATGCATTTATGAAAATGTGTTTTTCAAACCTTAAGATAGAATCATCCTTCCCGTATTCTGACTGGACAAAATCACCTAGCGCCATGACGTTCATACAGAAGGGATGCCATCACAACTGCCTTATATGCGGTGGATCCAAGTTCTCATATGAGAATTTCTATTTCAGAAAATCCGTATCATACAGACCTGTTGATAATGTCATAGAGGATCTTATTTCAATACAGGAAAATTTAGGTGTGCCCGCGTTTATCATAGGTGATATACATCAGGCAGGGCAGAAATATCAGAAGGAACTTTTAAGCAAAATAAAGGAGAATGGAATAGATATACCCATAATGTTTGAAATATTCAATCCTGCACCGGAAGAATACTATCAGGATCTTGAAAAAAATGTTTCAGAATACACCATGGAAATTTCCCCTGAATCTTCCAGTGAGGAAATAAGAGCAAGGGCTGGAAGGTATTACACAAACTTTGCCCTTGAAAAGAATCTTGATTATGCCAAAAAACATGGTGCAAGAAAAATGGATGTTTTCTTTTCGATCGGCCTTTCAGGACAGAAGATAGAGGATGTATTCAACGATATAAAATACATGGATAGAATATGGGATAAATATTCATCCTGGCTCCACATGTTCACATCACCCATAGCACCATTCCTTGACCCTGGCAGTTTGGCCTTTGAAAGGAATGAACTTTACGGTTACAGGATCTTTGCAAGAACGCTCATGGATCATTACAACCTCCTGGATAAAAGCGTAAGATGGACCGATGCATTGAACTACGAAACCCTATGGATGAAAAGGGAAGATATTGGTCTGGTCAGTTTGAAGGCAGGATACGAGATAGCAAACTTAAGGTTAAAGAAGGGTCTGGATTCAAATCCTATGACCGTTGAGAAAATACAGGAATATATTTCAACTGTTGTTACGGATGGAGGGGATCCTTTACCAAGGAACTACATAGGGCCGATAATTTACAGCAAGGATGAACTTGTATGGTCCAGGAACATTAGGATTAAAAGTGTGAAATGCCTTGGAGTTAATCTATACAGAAAAATTTACAACCTTCTCTTCGGAAAAAATTTGTAAAGTGAAAAAGATAAACTTCTATGGAATTTTCCGAATTGATTTTAAAAAGGAGATCAATAAGGGCTTTTAAGGAAAAGGATGTCGATGAAAAAATAATAAAAAAGATAATGAATGAAATAAATCAGGCACATTCAGTGAGAATTTGCAATCATTCAGTATTTATATTATAAGGGATAGGGATACCAAAATGGAATTATGCAAGGCAGCATACGACCAGGAATACGTTTACAAAGCTTTCTTTCTTTTTTGTTGCTGATAGAAAAAGATCAATGGAAAATATATAAAAGGGATGGGAACTCTATTCAATACAAATGCAACAATTGCAGCAACTTTTGCAATACTGAGTATTGAAAATTCAGGTCTTGGATCCGTATGGGTTGGTTCCTTTGGCGATCAAATGGTTTCAAAAATCTTAAAGATTGGTGATGTGATGCAATTGCAATAATACCATTCGGTTATCCTGATGAAAATCCGGAAAAGCATGAAAGAAGAAATATTGAAGAAATTTTTATCTCATATCCCTGATGTATTTTGCTATAACAAGCCTCATGGCCTCGGATGTCCCAAGGCTTAATGTTGTGTTGTGTGCATCCCTTGCAAGTCTTTCAACAACAGTTCCCCTAGTGTATCCATATCCACCAAGAATTTCAACAGCATTTTTAACATGTTTCATTAGAGCTTCCGATACAAAAAGTTTTGTCATGGCAGCATTAAGTCCAGCACTTTCATTTTTATCTATAAGTAAAGCTGTATTGTAAACCATAAGCCTGGATGCCTCAAGGTCCGTTAACATATCCGTTAAATACCCCTGTATGTACTGGTATTCAAATATCTCCTTCTCCATGCTCTTTCTAGTTTTTGCAAACCTTGATGATTCTTCAAAAACACGCTGTAACATACCAAGTGCAAGTGCTGAAATATTAACCCTTCCCCTTTCCAGAACGGTCATTGCTACCTTTATTCCCTCATTCTCCTTTCCAATAACATTCTCAGGTGGAACAGGAGCACCATTATACTGCAAACCAGCTATTGCCGCTCCCCTGAATCCTGTTAAATGTATAGGTGGCCCAACCCTGAAGTTTTCAGTACCCTTTTCAACAAGAAATGCCGTAATACCCTTTGCTCTTAGTTCTGGAGCTGTCTTGGCAAAAACTATGTAATAATCCGCAACAAGTGCATTGGTAATAAAATACTTTGATCCATAAAGGTAATATTTTCCATTCTCCTTTTTTGCTGTGCTTTTTATACCAACAACATCAGTTCCTCCTGTTGGTTCAGTTAAGGCAAATGTGCCTATCTTTTTACCCCTTGCAACATCCTTAAGGATCTTTTTCTGCTCTTCATTGCCAAAAAGAAGTATTGTCTGGTCGAATAAACTTTCAACCTCCATTATGAATGCACTGTTTGGATCAACCCTTGCCACTTCCTCAATTGCAATAACAAGCTTTATCCTGCTTGTTCCATTCCCTCCATATTCCTCAGGTATTCCATAGCCAAGAATACCCGCCTCACCTAAAGCATGTAAAGAATCCCAGGGAAACTCCTCCCTTTCATCCCACCTCTGTGCATTCTTTTCAATGTTCTTTTCAACAAAATTCCTTATGCTCATCCTGAAATCCTCAAGATCCTTGCTCAGAAATGATATCATGCTTAACACCTTGAAATTAAAAGGAAAAAAATATTAAAAACTTTTTCACTCAATAAACCTTTTCACCACCAACATAAACTTCCTGTTTAATGTTTTTTAACTCTTCCGGATCATTTATATCGAATGGATCCCTTTCAAGAATTATGAAATCGGCAAATTTTCCTTCTTCAAGAGAGCCAATTGAATATTCCTGTAATGCCTTTGCCGAGCCCATTGTATAACAGTAAAGTGATTCTTCAAGATCAAGGCACTGATTTTCAGTATAATTGAAAATTTCAAGTTTTTCATATTTACCCCTTGTCATTGCGGCATAAATTGTTAACCATGGATTAACAGGTTCAACCGGTGAATCCGTTGAAAATGCAACATTTATTCCCCTCTCAACCATATCCCTGAACCTGTATACCCATTTCATTCTTTCCTTACCAACTCTATCAATTATCCAGAAATCTGAGATGATGAAATGGGGCTGAACAACAAGTGTTAAATTTAATTTTTTTGCAAGATCAAGCTGATCGTCCCTCATGACCGATGCATGCTCTATCCTTACATTCCCATAAACCTTCGCTATATCCAGAGCAAAATCTATACCACCATCACCTATAGCATGTATGGCTATCTGACCATCCTTATCCCTTATAATTTTTTCAATATTTTCCTTCTTTTCCACAACCTGCCCGTATGTTTTTTCATCACTGTACATTTCCGTCAGGTAGGCTGTCCTTGCACCAAGTGATCCATCAGCGAACAACTTTATGCCCTTTATTTTCAATTTTTCATTGATCTCCATGCTTTTCAATTTACTATTTTTGTTCATGTATGCAAATACCCTCAATCTCAATTTTCCTTCATCATTTATTTTTTTTAAAATATTGAAAATTTCATCACTTACCGAAACAAATCCAACGGATGTTATTCCATTGGATAGAACATGATCCATGGCCTGTTCAACCATTTTTTTCTTTATATCCTCCGGTATCATCCTGTTGAACTTTTTCCTGAACAGTTCAAATACTTCCTCCTTAACAATACCAAGTGGTTCATTGTTTTCGTAAGGGAAATTCTCTCCCTCCTTTTTATAATCAACAAGTTCAAGCATTTTTGTGTTAACAACAGCTGCATGCAAACATACCCTTGTCAAAAGTACAGGTCTATCATCAACAACATCATCAATATCATACCTTGTTGGCCACCTTTTTTCTTCAAACATTTCCTGATCCCATCCATGACCCATTATTGGCCCTGAACTATTCTCTGCAAATTCCTTCAGTTTTTTCTTCATTTCCTCAATGGATTTTACATTTCTTAAATCAAGTATGTTCAAAAACTGACCAATTTCATCAAGATGCAGATGAGCATCAATGAATCCCGGCAGAACAGTTTTTCCATTCAAATCAACAATCTTTTCGGACAGTTTTTCTATTTCAATTGATTTTCCAACCTTAACAATCTTATTATTTTCAACAAGCATTGCCTCCTCCACTCTCTTTGGCTTAAAACTCACATATATTTTACCGTTAACAAATCCAACCTTCATGGTTATTTAAAAAGAAAATTTAAATAAAAATGTTATTGAAGAAAAGATTATAAACCATTGGTGAATTCACGTTTACACACAGGTGTTAGGATGAAAAGGAGCTCAAGAGTCTGGAAGAAAAGAGGACAGATGCGCTGGAAATGGAGAAAGAAGAGGATGCGAAGATTGATGAGACAGAGGAGAGCCAACAGGAAGTAACGGGGGCATGGGGTAATCAGGTATCCTAGCGGGCTCCAGTTATGGAAATGATTCTCCAGTGGGTCAGCTGATAAATGATGATTAACTGGAGCAATGATCCAGTTAAGGAGAGACCCGCGGATCTGGGTTCAAATCCCAGTGCCCCCACTTTTACTCAGGGGATATAGATACATACCAAAAAATGAACCTTAATCTGGACTAATATATAAATTATAAGAAATAGAAAAGTTATTTTTTGTGATATGATCTTGAAGAACATATCGCATACTGAAAACGGATTAAAAAATTTTTGAAATAAAATCTAAGTTCGATTATCAAAATGAAACAAAAAAATAAATAAGGGGAGTTAGGGGCTTCAGAATGAGAAATGAAGTTTGGTTTTTATTTATACTTTGACACTCCTTGTTTTAAGAAATTAAAAATGTGTTAAATAAATTAGTTTTATATTTGTACTGCTCAAAAAAATAGATATTTTTATTATAAGTCTTTTTTAACCTTTTTCTTTTTTAAATATACTAATGAGATTGAAATGATTAAAATCACACCTATTGATACTGCGAGAATGAAATAATAATTAATTTGCTGTGAAGCACCCATTGGTATGTTTGTGGAATTCAATATTATGCTAGAATTAATCCAACAATAAACCGTGATAGGTCCATCAACTAAAGTTGTTATATTTGCATTCCACTTTACTATAATTCCTGAATATTTATCTATATAAGCTGTTGCATTTCCAGAGCTAGAGGTAAGATTATCACAGAAATTCACTTGTACTTTAATTACAGGATATATTTCATTGTTTATATTTATGGTTAAATTACTACTTGCATTTGCATTTATTTCAGACGGAGGAAATATAGAAACAATTCCTGTTTCAGGATTGGAACTGCTTCCGAAATCTAATGAAAGTACAGTTGAAAGATTCTTTGGCACAAATCCCTTACTTAATTCATTCAAAGTTTTTTGGTTTATGAAAAATATAGTGATTGGTTGATTTATGTTTGCAGTTTCATTGAAATATTCTCTAAAATTATAATTAAATGTAAGGTTCCAAAATTTATAATTATTCTTGGTAGCTTCAACATCTTGGGGGTATGGAAATAAGGCTATTATAGCAGGATTCCCTGGAACAGATTCAAGATAAGAAAATGTCTGAGTTTCCTGATTAATAGAAAGAATCTTATATAATAAAATTGAGGTTGTGTTGAGATAAGTATGTTTTGTCTCACTAGTGATATATACATTACTATTTTTTTCAAAATATTTAACGTAAGCACCTAAAAAAGCCCAGACAGGCTCATTTATGTTATTACCTTCTACAATACTACTGAATGTAAACATAATAAGCAATAAAATTAAAAAGAATGATATGATTTTGAATTTTTTCAGAGAGTTTTTAACTTTTTTCATTTTTTCACCCGCATGGATTTGCTATTTTATCCGCAAGCACATATTCCCATCCTATAAAATTATGATTTATTAGCAGGACAAAATCATACATTATTATTGGATTATTAACCTTTTCTATAGAAAACACTGGAATGGTTGTATTGGTAATAGGATCGTATAAAGTATCATTCAATGTTAAATTACTTGCATCTATAAATCCTCTTTCTGTAAGAACCGCTTGATCTCCTGCAATTTCTAAATACCCATTGATAACATAACTAGAATTCTCATATGAAATTAGTACCTCCTTCACCATTGCTGGTTGTAATTGACCTGTAGTCATATTATATGTCATTAATTCATCTCCTGCCGAAATGTCCTGAGCTAAAATATAAGTATAATTTGCTGTTAAAATAGGGGTAGATCCTGATACACAACTTCCTCCACCTTTACCACTTTCATTAAGACCTCCATTATTTAAAAACTGTTGAACAGTTCCAACTATAAGAGATGAAGTCATAATGCCATATCCATCAGCTTCTGGATAACCAGCAGGATAATTTGGATCATTTAAGAACTTTACTTCAACAGTTATATTAAGGGGTAAATTGCTATAATTTACTTCATTTACTGAATTAAGTATAGATAATAGATGTACTTCACAATCTTGTTCTGATTCATTTAATGTCCAAGCAAAACCAGCTGCAAGATCTTGGTAACTTTGGGGTAAACCTTGTGAAGTTATTATGTACGTGGGAGTGTAAAATGTTTTAATACCAGATACATTACTAAAAATTTGTATTAGAAAATGAGTATCTCCATTGAAGGTAGTGTTAGCATAAGCCCATAAATTGATAGCAAGCTTACCAGTAGAAGTATCATTTAAAAAAGTAGCATTCACAGTAATGGATGCCCAATTTCCATGATCATCATATACTTCTGCATAATCATATCCTGGATTATTCTTCCAGTTATAAACATAGAGAAGTGTTTGTTGACCATGGACTAAAGGGATAACCATGATGATCAAAAATAATGCAACTCCAATAACCATTATTTTATTGTTCTTTATTGATTTTCCATAACCCTTTCTCATTTTCAAACCTCCCTCAGATAAAAGTAATTGGTTTCAGTATATATATTTAATCCAGGGAAAGTACAATTCAAAAAAGATTATATACCTTTAACAGTAATAAACTAAAAATTGAGAATGTCTTAGGAGGTATGTATGATATCTTCATACAAAAAATTTGCATCTGGTGCAAATATGGATAATATTCCATACCAATATGGACTTTCAATCCCCGGCCATTCGTTTGAATATATAGACGTAAATCCTTCAGATCCTAATATTCATATCTATACAACATTGAAACCTCCCAAAAAACCGAGAAAAAAGCTTATGGCTATAATAATTGGTATTATTGTAGTTATTATTGTCATTATGGCAATGGATGTAACAATATTCTCCAAGCCCATGGTAACAATTTCAGCTGTAGATTTAACCATTTTATATGGTCCGGTACCATTAGGACATAATAGTGAATATTTGGGATACTATTATCGAACATTACCCGGATTTAATGCTACTCCCGGAAGTATTGTTGAATATAATATTACGCTCACTTCCACAGCAAGAAATTTGACACATTCCATAATTTCAATATACACTCCAACTTCAGGCTTCAGTATTATTTCTGTTTCACCAAGTCTTCCTTATTCATTCCCTCCGGGATCCACATTTACGCTCACACTTTTTATAAAAACACCTGATGAAAGTCTTTGGGGATTTTTACACATAGATTTAAAAACTTCATAAAATTTTTAAGTTTTAATAAAAAAATTTATATCTTAATTTGAATATTTGTTATGCGTATATATTCTCTCATCTCAAAATTTGAAAATTTGATAAAATATGTTTTTGAAAAATATCACACCCTTCTTATTTTTGACATTTCCTCATAAAGTATTTTCAAAACTTCCTGATAATCCCTGTTTCCTTCTTCAACATCCTCCATCTTTTTTTCAAGAATTTCTGTTCTTTCCTCACTGACAAAATTGCCATAATGTTTTGATAAAAATGCTTGAACCGTATAGCCAATTTTTGTTGGTATTAATTTTCCATTCCTTTCAATAACATAGTTTCTTTTTGAAAAGTCTTGAGATTAATGTGGCATAGGTACTTGGTCTTCCAATACCCTTTTCCTTCATTACCCTTTTAACATATGCCTGTGAATATGGATAAATTTTTGTTAATCTTTTTTCCACCTCAATTTTTACGGATCCTGTCTGTAAAGGTCTCTGACATACTCCCCGCACTAAAGTGCGAGAGTTCTGCGTATAGGTTCTCTATCGAGAACCATTTCACGCATATACTCGCCGTGCCCCGACGAGGGAGCTATACGCTCCAAACCTCTTTTTAATATGTTTATTGATGCATTCAAGTCTCTATCCATATTAATTCCACAAACAGGGCATTTGAATACCCTGTTGCTTAATTTTAGCTCATGATTAACATAGCCACAATTTGAACAGGTCTTGCTCGAGTCCTTTGGATCCACCTTTATTATCTCTCTACCATATAGTTCCCCTTTCCATTCCAATATACGGAAAAATTCACTCAAAGATATGTATTGCAGATACTTATTCACTTTTCTCCTTACCACTTTGCTTCCTTTTTCTGATTCCTTCAACTTTTTCAAATTAAGATCTTCCACAACCACATATTCGTGGCTATTGAATATGTGGTTTATCGCCTTGTAATAGAAATCTATCTTGATGTTCTGAATTTTCTTCAATATTTTGTCTCTCCTTCTCTCCAATCCCTCTATTCTCTTTGATCTCTTTATTCCCCTCTTTTTGTTTATTGCACTTTTCTTATCAATTGTACTCTGCAATCTCTCCTCTTTACGAACCAGAGACATTATTCTCTTTGTCTCCAGTGATATTACTTCTCCATTGCTCATGGTTATTGTGTTCTTTACACCCACATCTATGCCTACCGCTTCACCATTCTTTTCTTTTTCCTCTTTCTCCTTTTCGTACACAATGTAAGCAAAGAAACCATTCGCATCCTCTTTTACCCATACCTGTTTTGCTGTTCTCTTTATTCTATCCCATTCTGCCTTCTTTGTTATCTTGTCCTTGATGCTCACCCATCCAATGCTTGGAAGATAAAGCTTTATGCCCTCAAACTTAAACCCCTGTGGAAATATCAGTATGCCATCATACCTGCTTTTTTTCTTAAACTTTGGAAATCCTTTCTTTCTTTTTATTCCATCTTTCAAACTTCTATTCAATTTCCTGGCGATCTGTTGAAGCGTTTGACTTGGAGATTTTTTCAAAAATGGATATTCTTCCTTCATTCTTGTTATCTCTTTACACATATCCGAATAGAATAGAAATTTCTTCTCTTTTCTGTATATCTCCTTGTTTTTCTCCAGTAACTTATTCCACACAAACCTAATATTACCTAATGATTGCTTGAGCAACTGAATTTTTGACCGCCTTGCGTATATTTTAACCTTGATTACACTTCTCATTTTCCCTATCCCATTGCATCTTTAAGCTTTATGATCTCACTACTGACATTATCCACTGTGGATACAAAATTTGCCCTTGTCCATAACCTCTGAATCCTTAAATCCAAAATCTGGAAAATATTTTTTTAACCATTTTGAAGATATTCCCTTGAAATACTTTACAATCTGAGATGGGACATATCTTGTCGGTGCTGATAAAAATAGATGTATGTGTTCTCGCATAACCTCACCTGCTATTATCTCAATCTCATACTTATAGGCTATTTCATAGAATATCTCTTTGAATTTCTTTGCAATTTCCCCTGTTAAAATATGTCTCCTATACTTTGGTATGAAAATAATATGATAGTTCAACAGATATACTGAATCTCTGGTTGATTTAAACTGCATTGTTTAATATATATATAATTTCTTAATAAACATTTCGACGATTCATCCCTGCTTTAAAAAGCGATGCTTTCTCGCCATTTTTTGTAAATTACGGGGATCATGAATGAATATTGGATATCATTTTATTAAATTTTGTTGATTTTTATTCAAATACCTTTTCCTCCACAAGTTCGAAATCCAGTGCATCCTCTTCCAGTTTCCTTTTATCCTTCCAGTATTCAGGATTCGTTATTTCCTTAACAAATTCATGCTTTATGATCATTTTCATAACTTCATTTGTTCCAGTCCAAATCATTCCAAGCCTTGCATCCCTGAGAAGCCTTTCAACAGGGTATACTGTGGTATATCCAATTCCACCTAAAATCTGCATGGCATTGTTAACAGCATTCCACATTGTTTCAGTTGAAACAAGCTTTGCCATGGAGATCAATTTCCTTGCATGGCCTAGCGGAATTTTCTTTTTTTCCAATTCATCCGCTGCCCTTGCTGCCTGGTAAACTAATGCCGATGCACTTGAAAGTGCTGCAAGGCTTTCAGATATCTTAAAGCTAACACCCTCATGCTCAATAATCTTTGTTCCAAAGGCTTTTCTCCTCATTGCATAATTTGTTGCTATTTCAATTGCACCCATTCCAACACCAACAGCACCGGCAGCTGTTGTTAACCTTTCAGGAACCATCATTAAATTGAAAACATCATACCCTTTATTCATTTCACCTATCAGATTATCTTCAGGTATTTCAGCATCCTTGAAAACTATTCTTGCCGTACCTCCACCCTTTGTACCCATAAGTCCATAAACTGTTTCAACCTTTAAACCTGGTGTATCCCTATCAACAATGAATGCACTTATTGCCTTTGTCCTGTTTGGATTTGATGGATCCGTTATTGCATATGTAACAAAGAAATCAGCCCCCTGTCCACCAACAATAAACCTCTTCTGACCGTTCAGTATGAATTTTCCACCACTCTTAATTGCTGTTGTTTTCATCATACCAAAAAGATCGGATCCGCCGGACGGTTCTGTTATTGCCTCAGCACCGTATAAGGTTCCGGATGTTATTCCTTTCAAATACTTTTCCTTCTGTTCCTTTGTTCCAAACTTGTTTATTGGTTCTCCAACAATCGTTCCCAAAGAATACATACAGCTAAGGGTGAATCCAAGATAACCCATTTCCTCAACGGCTGCCATATCCCCTACCCATGTCATTTCCCTTCCACCATAGATCCTGGGGTATCTTAACCCAAGGAGATTTTCCTTTGCAACAATTTTAATGAAATCTTTTGGGAATTTCATTTCTTCCCTTTCCATTGATCTGATTAAATCTGATGGTATTGATTTCACTGTCCTTCTTGCAAGATATTTTATTTCCCTTTCCTGATCATTCAACAAAAAGTCCTCCATAGACTTTAACATGAAAACTCATCACATAAATCTTTGGTTTATCCAAGAATTTTGAAAAGTAGCAGAAAAAGTTTAATAGTAAATTGTTTTAGAAAAATTATGAAATATTTGAAGTATGGAAACACGGGAACTTTTGTTTCCGCTCTGGCCCTTGGGTCCATGACCTTCGGTGAAAAGAACCTATGGAAACTTGGTGGTGTTAACCAGGAAACAGCGAACAAAATGGTAAAAATTTCCATAGATGCAGGTATAAATTTATTTGATACCGCCGATGTTTATGAAGGGGGAGAGTCTGAAATAATACTTGGAAGGGCTCTTAAGGATTATAGAGATCAGGTAATGATTGCAACAAAGGTAAGAGGGAGAACGGGAAATGGTGTTAATGAACTTGGTCTATCAAGACATCACATGACAATAGCATTGAGAAAAAGTCTTGAAAGGCTAGGGACAACATGGGTTGATATTTACCAGTATCATGGCTGGGATGTTGAAGGAAACATAAATGAAATGATAGATACAATTCAAAACTTTGTTGACCAGGGTAAAGTTCTATATCCTGCATTTTCAAACTTTGCAGCATGGCAGATGGCATATATACAGGGTATTGTTGAAGAAAGGGGATACGCAAGATATGAAAGTGCCCAGATGAACTACAATTTAATAAACAGGGACGTTGAATATGAAGTATTACCATTTCTCAGGTTCAACAAAATGTCCCTTCTTGTATGGAGCCCTCTGCACGGTGGTCTTTTGTCGGGAAAATACGACAGGAATGAAAAGCCACCAAAGGGTACGAGGATGGGAGACAGAGGATATTTCTTCCCCTACTTCGATGAAGAAAAGGGATGGGACATTGTTGATGAAATTAAGAACATTGCAAAAGAACAGGGCTGTAAACCATCACAGGTTGCCCTTGCCTGGCTTCTTGAAAAGGATGTCATAATCCTTCTTGGTGCAAGAACAGTTGAACAGCTCCAGGAAAATATAGAATCAATCAATGTAAAATTAACTAGGGAACAGATGGAAAGGCTTGATAAAATATCTGCACCAAGATCCATGTATCCAAACTGGATGATTGAGAGACAAAACCAGGAAAGGGTTCCAAAACAGTGAAATGTCTGAAAATAATTAAAATTTTTAAAACGTTTTAACGATACTTTTATATAATTATACCTTATTATTTTTTTATATGGAGAATAAAAAGATGATTGATCTGGAAAATACAATCGAAAGCAAGGAATATTTAAACAGGAGAGTATTTAAAAAACAGGCCATAGTTTCCATACCCATTTCTATTCTTGGTGAAGAACTAAAAGGAATAATCAAAAAGGGTATTCTCTATTTTGATTACGCCAGCAATTCCTATTATTATTCAGTTTTTAAAACGGATCCAAACTATTATGAAATAGTTCAAAAACTAATTCAACTGAAGGGTAAAACCTTTGAGTTGGAATCCACAATATGGCTCCAAATTCCAATTGCATCTAGAATTTATCCAAAACTTGGTGAAAAGCTTCCGGCAAAAAAATTATTTGAAATTGAAGAGTGTGTATTTTATCCTTCAGGTATTGTAAAAAATGGAAGAATATACCACCTGATTCAATATACGGAGAAAGCTGAAAGAGAGTTTACGGAATTAATAATAAAATACATCAATGCATTTAATGAGATCCTAGGACCGGGTGCATTTGTTCTTGAAGAAATATCTGAAGTTACTGATTTTCTAGAATTTTTGAAAAAGTTGGATGTTAATTTAAATTTAACGGAGGTGATTTTCAGCGCTTCATATCCTGAAGATTTTATCGCCTTGGGTAAAAATCTTTCCATAGATCCTGAAAATGCTGAGTTAATTATTATGGAAAATGAAAAATTAACAACCTTCAATGTAAAGTCATTCCTCTCCTCTGATAATGAAATACGGAACTTTTTGAAGGGACCTGTATCTGAAATGCTGAATAGATTCAATTTCCCCATGTATCTTGAAATTGAATGTAAAAATGGAAAATGTATCCTAAAATTTTTATATGAAAGGGAACGTGTAAATGGTCTGTACCAAACTCTATACTGGTTAATAGACATGGGTATCGATATAATTCTTGAAAGAGTAACACAGATAAATTTAGAGGGATCATCGGGGGGAGGGGGGGATATTGAGAATATAAATCCTGAAGAATTCTGAATTTTGTCGGCAATTGTCGAGAATAAATTTTTATAATTGTCGATATTAAGATCAAGCATGCAGGAAATTTTGGTTCCGAAAGCAAGGGAAATAAAAAACAATGAAATAGAGTGCCCTATATTGAAAATGTTTTTCGATGTGACAAACAGGGAAAAGGTCTCTTTGCTTGAATGCAAAAAGTGCAAGAATTTTGTTGGAATAAGAGAAAACCAGGTTCTTTGCGCCTATGCATGGATTTAAAAAATTAATTTTTAATTTTTTTATTTTAGATATTTCTCCTCAAGGTATTTTATCAGGTATTCGGGATTGTATGTTTCTCCAAAACTTCTATTTAAAAGATCCTTTGGAGCGTATATTGATCCATGCCTGTGTATTTTTTCACGCAGAATTTCTTTTATTCCACTTATGTTATTTTTCTCCAGGTAATCACTGAATTCGGGTATTTTGTATTTTATCATTGCTGATATAACATTTCCAAGTGTATATGTTGGAAAATAGCCAAAGGATCCATTGGCCCAGTGAATATCCTGAAGAACTCCCTCAGAAACATTTTCAGGTCTTACACCAAGATATTTTTCCATAAAATCGTCCCAGATTTCTGGCAGATCCTTTACCTCTATCTTATCTTCCAGAAGAAGTTTTTCTATTTCATACCTTAAAACTATGTGGAAATTGTATGTAACCTCATCAGCATCAACCCTGATCAAACTTGGGTAAACTGTGTTGAAATAGGTGTAAATATCATCAACACTGTATTTTCTTGCAGATCTGACATTTTCAACTATGTGTGGATACATCATCTCAACAAAAGGCCTTCCCCTTCCAAGTATATTTTCGAAAAACCTTGATTGTGATTCATGCATGCCAAGGGATGGTGCACCCTTAACAGGTGTGAATTCAAGCTGTGGATCCTTTTGAAGTTCATATATGGCATGACCGGATTCATGTATTGTTGAATAGAATGTTGATTTGAAGTTTATTCCTTCGTATCTTGTTGTTATTCTCACATCGTTTATGGAAATGGATGTTGTAAATGGATGTGCTGAAACGTCCATCCTGAACCTATCCATTGGCATTTCAAGTATTTCCAGAACTTTTCTGTTTAACATTTCCATCCTTTTAACATCATACTTTTTTCTCTCAAGAGGATGTTTCCTTGAAAACCTTCCATCCGATATTATCTTTTCAAGTATGGGTTTACATTTATACTGTATTGTTCCAAAAACATTATCTGCATCGTCAACGGTGAAACCTTCCTCAAAAAGATCAAGGAGTGCATTGTATGGATGTTTTTCATAACCCAGTTTTTCAGCTATTATTCTTTCAATTTCAACTATTCTCTCAAGGTAGGGGCTGAATCTGTAAAAATCACCCTTTTTCCTAGCCTCCCTCCATACAACTGAAGATTCCGTTGTTACCTTGCTCAGATCCTTTAGAACTTCTGGAGGTATTGATACATAGAAATGTATATCCCTCTTCAATCTTCTTACAATACCCCTATCAAAATCTTCAAGATCACGATCTTCAATACTCTCAACCCTTTCCTTTATTCTGTAAAAAAATTCCTGCTGCATTAGTTCAAGGTTGGATATTACCTCACCCCTTATTTCAATACCACCCTGTGGCATGTATGTTTCAAGATCCCAGTTCAAAAGTCTCTGTGCATGTGATATTGACTCATATTTTCTATATTCACCAAGAATTTCCTTGATCTTTTCGTTCATGAAAAGTTCATGAAAATTTTAATTAAAAATTTTTTGGTAGTTTTTTAAAAAATTTTTTATATGTTTAAATTCTATTTTTAAACATGAGCATCCTTGATGAGATGGATGCCTACAGCGGAAAGATAACAAAAATACTTCATCAGCATCATATTGAAATTATTAAGGAGTGTGAAAATTTTTTGAATGGTAATATGGATGATAAAAAATTCCTCGAATTTGTTGAAAATTTTGTTGAAACACATATGGAAATTGATGAAAAAATAGTTATACCTGAGTTAAAAAAGAAAATTGAAAGGTATTACCAGTTAATTTTTGATAGAGAAATTCATGAAATGAATGCTGAGCATTTTGGAATAAGAAACCTGGTTTACAAGGCGAAAATACATGAGAATAAAAGGGATTATACCATTGAACTGGTAAGAAGAATAATAATTTCAACATACAAGGAGGAAAAAATTTTCTTTGGATTAATTGAAAAACATACAGATGAAAACGATAAGGATAGAATTGTTAAGAATATTGATGGTTTCCTAGGGGATAGGAAAAAGGATTTTAAAGTTTTATAAAACAAAAATTTTTTTAACATTAAAATTTTTTGTTAATTATGAGCGTGAAAATTTCTATAATATATTATTCTCTCTATGGATCCACATACCTTCTTGCAAAGGAGATTGAAAAGGGAGCTCTTGATGAGGGGGCTGAGGTAAGATTGAGAAGGGTGCAGGAAACGATACCTGAAGAAATATGGAAGAATTTAAAGGGCGTTCCAGAAGCTAAAGAAATGCAGAAGGATGTTCCAATAGCAACAATTGATGATCTTGTATGGGCAGATGGTATTGTTCTTGGTTCACCAACAAGATTTGGTAATATGGCCGGGCAGATGAAAAATTTTCTTGATCAAACAGGATCTCTCTGGGCAAAGGGTCTTCTTTATGGAAAACCGATCGCATTTTTCACAGGTGCATCAACAATACATGGTGGTCATGAAACAACAATACTCACCATGTCAACCTTTGCATACCATCATGGTATGATAATCGTACCGTTGGGTTATCCAAGCGATTACGTGGGAAAAACGAGATCTGGTGGTGGACCCTATGGACCATCACACAATGGAAATTCAAGGGACTTAACTGGTGAGGAAAGAGAAATTGCCAGGGAAATGGGAAAAAGGATAGTTCAGGTTGCTAAAAAATTAAAGGATTAAATTTTTTCAAGCAATTTTAGAGCTATTTCCACAGCCCTTTCAAGCTGAACATCCCTTCCCATCGAATAATCCTGGGGAGTGTTTTCCACATAAATATCCGGTTCTGTTCCTCTATTTTCAATTCCGAATCCCACATCCTTAAACCAGAATGCGTATTCAGGTTGCGTCACAACAGTCCCATCAATGAGCCTTCTCCTTGGATTTATTCCAATAACACCTCCCCATGTTCTTGTTCCTATAAGTGGCCCTATTTTCATAAGCTTGAATGCGTGGCTGAAAATATCACCATCAGAACCCGATAATTCATTGGTAAGGCATACAACAGGTCCCTTCGGTGATTCTGGTGGATATTCTGTTTTCATTCCATGCCTTGGATTATCGTATCCTATGATCTTCCTGTTCAATACTTCGAGCAAAAGTGGTGAAACGTATCCTCCTGTATTAAATCTAACATCTATTATTAGCGCCTCATGCTCACTTTCTTCAAGATAGTTTAAGAAGAATTCGTTGTATCCCCTGTTACCCATATCAGGTATGTGAACATATCCAACCCTGTTATTGCTTATTCTATGAACAAAATCCTTGTTGTTCTCAACCCATTCCCTGTAAATTAGATAAGATTCATCACCGAGAAGTTTAACGTTCCTCGTGATCCTTTCATTTTTTCTTAATAATGTTATCGCGACAGTTTCATCTGCCATGTTAAGAAGGACCTTCCCTGGTGGGTTTGTTTCATCAAGGTCAATACCGTTTATTGATAGAATAACATCGCCCTCCATGGCATCGGCACCTGACTTTGATAATGGTGAAATATCATCCATCCTTCCCCTGTAAATTTTCTTTATGTAATATTTTCCATTGTAATCTATCTCACCACCAAGAAATCCAATGTTTTCCCTTGGTGAATAATGGTAATCACCAAGATACTCGTATGAGTGTGATGTTCCAAGTTCGCCCTGCAATTCCCATATGAGATCCGAAAGCTCTGACCTTGTAGAAATTTTATTTAAAAGATCATAATATTTTTTGAAAATATCATCCCATTTTATGTTTTCATCCCTCCAGTAATTTTCCCTCATCAATGACCAGGTTTCATAAAGCATCTGGCTGAATTCTTGTAAGGGATTTATTTTTAATTTTATCCTTGAAATGTCAATTATTCCTGTTTCCTTTCCTGGATTTGTATTTTTCATTTCACTTTTTTCTGTGGAACTAACAACCCTCAGCATATTTTCATTCTTATACAACATTTTTGTTCTATCACCTGACAAAACAAAAAATTCGGCCTTTTCAACAAACACTTCATCCTTTCTATCATTAATGTTGTAATGTCTTATTTCACCGGCGGATTGATCCTGTGATGATAATGTTAGATTATGGTATAGAAAACCATTCTTTACACCTGCAATCCTGAAATATCTTCCTTCAGGTAAGGGAACAGGTATGATCCTTTCATCAATGTTTTCAAACTCAATCTTAATTTCTTTCTGCTCCCCATCAGGTTCATAGAGAAATGGGTTCTTTATTCCACTGTTAAGTGTGATTAAATAAATTTTTGAAGGTAAAGGATAGGAAAGGTTGTATCTTATAATTTCATAAACAGGTGAGGAACTGTGCAGGGATATGAAATAAAGGTATCTGCCAAGTGGATCAAAGGAAGGTGAAAAGATCCATCTGTAATTCTTTTTAATATCAACGAATTCCATTGTTTTTATGTTCCTTATCCTCAATCTATTTTTATTCTTTTCCTCAGAGATCACATATGCTATGTAATTATCATCAGGTGAAATATCAAGGTATTCTATTTCCTCACTTTTAGTTCTGTCAATAAACTTTAATTCCGATTTTTCAAGATCAACGAGATAGAGTTCCTGTCTCATTGTTGATATAAAAGCAATCTTCCCTGAATTTGATACCCAGAGATGCTGTATTGGTCCAACATCCGTATCTATGATCTTTTCAATTCCATTCTCACCGAATATGGTGATCTTTTCCTTTCCATTTTCTACAAGAACTGCTATGTTTTTATTATCCCTGGTGAATTGAACTAGCCTGTTCCTTATTCTATCGTTAACAAAAACAGGACCTTCCCAGTTTTTCATCCTTGCTACCTTTCCCCTTATACAGAGGGCAATTTCCTCACCGTTCTGGTTGAGGGAAATTCCATCAAGATAATTGAGGGGATTTTCAATCATCCTTTCCTGCAAATGCTTTTTTGAACCATAAATATCAAGAGATAATTTTTTCAATTTTCCATCGTAAATGTAAATATCCCCGGCCATCTGAAATACAATTCTTTTTCCATCAGTGGATGCAAACCTCGCGTAATAATCATTGTTATCTGTGTGAACCATTAAATCATTACCATCAAGATCACAGGAATATATTCTTCCAATCCCTTCATGGTCGGATATGAAAAATATTCTACCATTCAAGAGCATTGGTGATGCCAGATTACCATTAATATTCTCCAGAATTCTTTTAAAAGTTTTTCCACCATCCTTTGAAACCCATATCTGGCCTATTGTACCTCCCCTGTACCTCTTCCATCTTGCTGGATCAGCGGTGTTTCTTCCAAGTATAATTATATTATTTTCAATGTAAATATCGTTTGCCGGACCATATGGGAGCTTTTCGGGCATACCAGCTTCTGGATCAATGTAAAAAATTTCGTTCCATGCATTCTTTGGACTTTTATGACTTGATGAAAAGTAGATTTTACCGTTGAAAAATCCCAGTACCTTTAAATTTCTGCTACCCAAATATGTCAGCCTTTTTATATTTCCTCCATTTGATGGAATAACATAAAGGTCCGATTTAATTGCATTTCTTTCATCACCATGATTTCTGTATAGGGCGAATGCAATCAGAGATCCATCTTCTGATATTTTTGGGTACTTTACAACACCAAAACCATCCGTGAGCCTTCTCAGATTTTCATCATATATCCATAGGTCATCTTCTGTTACAAATGCTATTTTATTATCCCTTATGGATGGATACATCAGATAATGATCCATGAAAAATTAAATAAAAAATAAATGAATAAATTTTTTGCTTTTATTTTCTTTCCTCTATTCTTACAAATTTTCTATCACCTGGTCCTCTATAAACAGCCCTTGGTCTGATAAGTCTGTGCTGTTCCTCCACATATTCAATGAAGTGCGCCTGCCAGCCTGTTATCCTTGAAAGTGCAAACAGTGCTGTATAGATGTTGTTCCTTAATGGAAATCCTATTGACATGTAAACTATACCTGAATAATAATCCGTGTTTGGATATATTCCCTTTATACCATAGTTCTTTATACCCAATTCTTCAAGTTTTGTTGCAATCTGGTAGTATTTCTTTGCCTCCTCACTCCTTGATATGAGCTTTTCAGCAATTCTTTTGAAAATCTTTGCCCTGGGATCGTATGTTTTGTATACTCTGTGACCGAAACCCATAAGCCTTCTCTTTCCAGTTAATATATTTTCATTGAACCATTTTTCAACATTTTCAACAGATCCTATTTCAGCAAACTGTGCAATTGCAGCCTCGGCCGCACCACCGTGCAATGGACCCTTCAATGCGGCAAGGGCGGCTGTAACACCAGAATATATATCTGATAGTGTTGAAACAGCAACAAGACCTGCTGTTGTTGATGCTGGAACCTCATGATCAGTGTAAAGTATTAGGGCTGTGTTCATTGCATCTATCTCATCCCTTGTAACATCCCTTCCAAAGGTTGCCCTTAAGAATGTTTCAGCCTCAGTGGGATACGGTTTTACCTTTACTGGATCCATGCCCATTATATGCCTGTAAACGTTGGCTGTTATTGCAACCATTCTTCCAATCTGTACCGCGGCAACGTCCCTGTTTGTTTCCTTGTTCCACTTGAAGTTTGTTTCCTTTGCTGCCAGAGATGCAAAAGCTGTCATCTGCATGGCAACTGCATCGGATTCCCTTGGTAATTTTCTTATAATGTCTATAACAAAATCTGGAACATTATATCCCTCTTCTATTTTCTTTCTGAAATTATTTAACTGTTCCATTGTAGGAAGTTCTCCATAAAGAAATAGATACTGTATCTCCTCGGCAAGTGCATTATTGTTAACAATATCTTCTATGGAATATCCACCATATTTCAGTATACCCTTTTCACCATCTATTGTTGTTAACCTTGTCCACTTTATGTTAACATCTTCAAGTCCTTTGCTGATTTCTTCACTTTCTGGCATTTTAAACACCTCAAAAGCCTATTAAAAATTCATTATTTAAACATTTTACACTTTAAGTTAATGTTCATTTTCGTTAATTTTTGAAGATTAAAAGAATTTAAATATTTCTTCAAATTACCATTTTCAATGGGGAGCTTCTGAAAGAGGCTGAGAGGATTCCTGAATGAGGAATCGACCCATTGAACCTGATCCGGGTAATACCGGCGGAGGGATTAATTATGGAAATAAAAAAATCGGTAAGAAAAACGGAATATCAGAAGGGACTTTTGATTTCATCCTCCATGGGTATGTTTGTCTGGGGTATTATTGCTGCGATAGCTCCACTGACCACATCATGGCCATTCATTGAAACATTGCCAAAGATTTACGAAAGTATATTCCTTTTTTTACCAACAACATTCATGATGATTGGTAATCTTATTTTTGGCGTTCTTGCAGATTACGTGGGCAGGAAGAGAATATATCTTACAACAATCTTTCTTTATGCTGCAGGCTTCTTTACAATCTTTTTTGCAAATAATGTATACATTTTAGTTCTTGGTATTGCACTGAGTGAACTGGGTGTTGGTGGTGAGGAGGTTACAACTCTATCATTAATATCTGAAGATATACCTGTAGAGGAAAGAGGATTGTATCTTGTTTTTGTTCCAAACATGAACAATATTGGTAGCACAGTCATTGCCTTCATATTCCTTTACTTTTATTCTTCATCAATATATATACAAAAATTATATTTTGTTGGTGTAGCACTATTTGCAATTTCCATTGCAGTTATTACAAGATACAGGGTTCCAGAATCTTTCAGATGGCTTAGGGATGTAGGTAAAAATAAGGAAGCAATTGAAGAAATGAAAAAAATATCACTCACACCTGAACCAAAGAAGGTAAAAGCACCAAGTTTCGTGCCAACTCTCTTATTCCTCGGTGTACTTGGAATTTCACAGTATTTAACTTTTGGTCTCATGGCATATATAATTGGACCTTACTATTTCCCACAAAATAGCAGTTTGATAATTTTCATGGCATCTCTTGGTGCATCGGTTGCTGGCTTTATAGCCATGTATGCAATAAATATAAGCAGGAAAATTTTCGCACTGTTCTCCTACTTTGGTGGTTTTATTACAACAATACTCATACTTTATTTGTTTAACATCTTTGAAAATTTCTATATATTCCTGATAATGCTTTTCATAAACATGATGTTTTCTGAATTTGCATGGGCAACAAGGACAACACTTGAACCTGAACTTTTCCCCACAAAAATAAGATCCACCGCTATTGCACTAATCAGAATTTTCCCAATGATATCATATATATTTTCAGTTTTTTTCACAGCCACATTTACTTTACAGCAATTTATAATTTACAATATTGTTCTCTGGGGCATCGGGGCGATCTTTACTTTGATATGGTATTTCATTGGAATTGAAACAAAAGATATCAGTATGGACTTCATTCAATAATTTTTATTTTTTTAATAAAGCAACCAACATACCAAAGTAAGATGGAAGGGCATATTCAAAAAATTCTACCCTGAAGTTAATGTTTTTCCTTAAAATACCAAGTAATATAAGAAATGACCAGTAACTGTCAGGTTTTGCATCTTCTATTATTTTTTCATCAATATTTTTCAAACTTTCAAAATCATTTTTCCTGAAAATTTCAATAATTTTATCATCAAATATTTTTGCATTTGGACTGAAACCATATGGTCCTGATTGTAGATGTCCATGAGCCTGATCTGCACTCACAATCAAACCAATTTTCTTTTCATTATTCTTCAATACATTTCCGATCAATTCACCGAACCTTATTGAAACATTCTTTTCTAAACCTCTTGCTGGAGTGATCAAAACTATTTTTCTATGTTTTTTGTTTAGAAAATACAAAGGTATAAAACTACCCCAGTCAAGATAGATCCTTGAAGCCTTTCCTTCAAGAGCACCGAAATTTACTCCAACAACGGGCATTGATTCATTCTTTGCATTCCTGTATATTTTTTCTGCAAGATCCCTGTCACATTTAAAGTTCAATCTTCTCTTTCCAAGATTACCTGATGCATATTCCGTTAAAATTACTGCAAAGTGATCTTCAATTCTAATATTATGTGGTGTTAAAATAACAATTGAATCCAGATCATATTTTTCAAATTCTTTTACAAGATTTTCCATGGCATTCCTAAGTTTTTTCGATTCCTCATCTTTAGGATCTAAAATCTCTTCTCCGTGCGGAACTATGGCAATAATTTCTATCATCGTTTTAATTATTTCTCGACTGTATATAAAACTTTGTAAAATATAGTTCTGGGAAAAACATCTATAATAAAAAGTAAATCCAGAATCATTTTTGAATAATATTCTCCCATATATTATATGCTATTGTTTTCATTGTAATTTCTTTTTCAAATCTTTTTGTAATTATTGATCCCACAAAGGATCCTTTTTTCTGAATTAAAAATTACACTGTATCAACAATCAGTCTTCCATTTTATTATTCAGGTAAATGCCTTTTCATCCTATTCCTGTTTTCTAAGTTGGTAGATTTATTGGAACATTTTCATTTATTCCGGGTTTTATTGCAAAAAAACAAAATTTTTTATCATTATTTTCAATGTTTTTTTATTCTTTTGAATCTTGAATATGACCAAAAATGATAAGATAGTTTTACACGTAAGAATTACTGGAAAAGCTAAAAGATTCGTTTCATTTCAAAAATTTATAAGATACGTTGGAAAGTTCTATAAACTATGGATCGCAACAAGGGAGGAGATAGCAAGGTACTGGATTAAAAATTATAAAAAATTTTAAATCTTTAAAAATATTTATTTTATTGTATTTCATTATCCAATTATGAATGCTCTTATTTCGGTATGGGATAAAACAGGCATTGAAAAATTTGCCAAGGACCTGATTTCATTGAATATTAAAATTTTTTCAACTGGTGGAACAAAAAAATACCTTGAGGATAATGGACTCATGGTTCACGGTATTGAAGAAATAACAGGTTTCCAGGAATTACTTGGTGGAAGGGTAAAAACACTTCACCCTAAAATTTTTGCAGGTATTCTTGCAAGGGAAGACCAGATGGATGAATTGCTAAAAATGGGAATTGAAACCATTGATATTGTTGTTGTTAACCTTTACCCCTTTGAAAAAACTGAAAAGGATTTGGGAAAACTTGTTGAGATGGTTGACATTGGTGGTGTTTCTCTTTTAAGGGCTGGTGCAAAAAATTTCCAAAGGGTAACTGTTTTATCGGATCCTCAGGATTTTCAAACTGTAATCGATGAAATTAGAAATTTTGGAAATACAACAATTGAAACAAGAAAATACCTTGCACTCAAGGCCTTTTTCATCACATCAAGATACGATGGAATAATAAACAAAACCTTCCATGATATCTTCTACCCAGATAAACTAAATCCAGGCCTTTCAATACACGGAATAAAATTCATGGATCTAAGGTATGGTGAAAACCCGCAGAATCCAGCAATATTTTACAGCTATGGGGAAAAATCATGGATTCCAGTCATGGGTGAAATTTCATACAACAATATACTTGATTTTGATTCAGCCTGGAATGTTGTTAATGAATTCAATGAAAGTGCTGTTGCAATAATAAAACACACAAATCCCTGCGGGGCGGGTATAGGTAAGGATTTCATTGAAGCTTACAAAAAAGCATACGATTCAGATCCACAATCTGCATACGGTGGTGTTGTTGCCTTTAACGGTAAAGTTGATTTTGAAACTTCACAGCTTTTAAGGGGCCATTTCTATGAGGTTGTTGTCGCTGAAGATTTTACCGATGATGCTCTGGAATTTTTTAAATCAAAGAAAAAGAACCTGAAGGTTGTAAAGATGTTAAAAAAGCCCGAGGGTTTTGAAATAAGGAGTGTTTCTGGTGGAATACTCTATCAGAAATATGTTGAAAGGGATCCTGAATTCAGGGTTGTTACAAAGAGGGAGCCCAATGAAAAGGAAAGAAATGATCTTCTCTTTGCATGGAAAATAGCAAAGCATGTTAAAAGTAATGCAATAGTCCTTGCAAAGGATTTGGGTACGGTGGGTATAGGTGCAGGGCAGATGTCAAGGGTTGATTCAGTTAAGATTGCAATTATGAAATCAGAGGGAAGGTCAAAAGGTGCGGTTCTTGCATCGGATGGATTTTTCCCATTCCCGGATAATGTTGAGGAAGCTGCAAAAGGTGGTATTAAGGCAATAATACAACCAGGTGGATCAAAAAGGGATGAAGATGTAATTAAAGTTGCTGATGAATACAACATTGCCATGGTATTCACAAATGTGAGAATATTCAAACATTAGTGGTGATTATAATGGATCCTGTGGGTGAAATAATCAGGTATGGAAAAATTCTTCAAAATTTCAATTATGTTCATTCAACACACAGCGGTAATATAAGTGTTAGACTTGGCAATAAAATTTACATAAAAAAACATGGGAAAATGCTCGGTTATCTGAAAAAGAATGATATTATTGAACTGGACATGGATGATGAAAAAAACTATGATAAGGCATCCGTAGAGGTTTATGTTCACAGGGAAATATACAGAAAAAGTGATAAGAATGCAATAATACATGCGCATACACCATACGCTATAATTGTTTCACTCTTTTATGATAAAATCTATCCTGTGGATGATGAAGGAAAGTATTATCTGAGCTATATACCTGTGGTGGAGGCTGAGAAAACAATAGCTTCAATGGAAGTTGGTGAAAAATTATCAATTATTTTGAAAGAAATTCCTGTGGCCATAGTAAAGGGTCATGGAACATTTTCAGCAGGAAAAGATCTTGACGAGGCTTTGAAGTATCTTAGCCTCGCTGAATCCATTTCACATTTAAAATACCTTTATGATACATATTCAAAGATTCTATAGCTTCTCAACGTTCACAAAAGTTGTGTTAACTGCTGATACACGACCGTATTGTTCCTGGACCTCATCGGTTGTAAGATAATTCACATTCCACCCATATATGCTCGGCCATGATCCTTTATAAATTACAATGCACTTTTCCTTGACACTTTCATCAACCTTCACCCTTGTTTTTATGCTTCCAAATTCATTGTAAATCCTCACAGGATCATTATCTTTAATCCCCAGAATAAAAGCATCTGATGGATTCATATGTGCGAATGTATCGAATGAATAAAGATTGTTGTGTTGGCTTGATATACCCTGCACATGTGTTGGACTGAGCAATCTAAATCCATTATTTTCATATTTTCTGTAATTTTCAAGATCCCTTAAAACAGAGTTCAGATTCACATTTATTTTATTATTTATTCTTTCTACTTTTATAAAACCATCCTTGAAGAATTTTTCTTCATCCAGGTTTGCCCTTCTAAGTATATTTTTGATTATTGTCTTTTCGTCCTCAAAAAGGTATGGATCCTTAAGATCAAGCTTCCTGGCAAGTTCAACAAACAGATCATGGTTTGATTTTGCCTCACCCATGGGATTGAAAATTTTCTGATTGTAGTTAAGATAATCATGGTAATAGGAATCAACAATATCCTCATGCTCAAAAAATGTTGTTGCGGGCAAAAATATATCGGAATAAAGGCCCGTATCCGTCATGTAAATATCATGAACAACAACGAAAATATCCTCATCCATCAAAACTTTCCTCAATAAATTTTGGTTTGAAAGTGAAACAAGGGGATTATGGTTGTATACTATCAACATTTTTATGTTGTTTTTTATAATTTCCCTTCCAAGATCAGCCTGGTTTATTATTTTCCTTTTATCGTTTTCACCGGAAACATATGTGTAATCGATTCTATGTTTTGCATCATAGATGAACCTGCCCTCCTGTCCGATTATTGCAAGAAGGTATGCTATCATCTTTACAGCAGTTGCACCATAAAGGTTTCTCTGAAAACCGTAACCAATATGGACAACAATTGGTTTCAGCGTTATAAGGTCATCAACAAATTCCTCAATTATTTTTTTATCAACACCTATTATTTTTTCCATTCTTTCAGGATCGTGATCAAAAGCATATTTCTTTGCTGGTCCTATATCATAACCCTTTTTATGTAGAATGTTCAACATGGTGAGGATAAGGTCAACATCCGTTCCAACCTTCAATCTAACATGGACATCTGAAGATTTTGCACTCTCCGTTATTAAAGGATCAACAACATATATTTTCCCTGATGATAGTTTTGCCATTCTCCATCCATGTACATTTGTCCATGCTGGATTTATACCCCAGTAAACAACAAGTTTTGAATTTTTAATTTCCTCAGGATCCACACCTATTGATGTTCCAAAAATTTCCTTGAGTGCAAGAGAACCTGCCTCATCGCATATTGAATGGTTAAGTTTTGCAAAACCCAGATAGTTAAAAAGTCTTTGAGGGAAATGGTATGAGATTATTCCCCTATTACCCGCATACTCAACAGGTAAAATACTATCTGGACCATATTCCTCCATAATTTCCTTTATTTTTCTGGATAAAACATCAAGGGCATAATCCCAGGTTATTCTTCTGAATTCACCCGAACCCCTTTTTCCAGTTCTTTCCATTGGATAAAGAACCCTGCCATTGTAATGCGCATCAACAAAATGTTTGGACTTAAGGCATAAAAATCCGGATGTGATGGGATGGTTTCTGTTCCCTGTTATTTTTAATCTATTGTTCTCAAATATGCTTATTATTGAACAGGAATCGTAACAGTCCTTTGGACAGGCCGAATAATATTGCATAAATTTAAAAAGTGATGTAAATTAAAAATTTTACTCTTAGAGACAATCAATTTTTATAATAAAATACATTTCAACAGTTATGAACTGGCCCCTTGTAATGGATATTTTGAAAAATTCCGAGAACAGTTTCCTGATAAAAATCAGGACTAAAAAGGGGCCCATATCCCTTGAAAAATTCATAAGAAAAAAGTTCTCAAAGATGGGTGAATTCTATCTTTTAAACCACTGGTCCCCCTATTCAAAGATAGGTGTTATTGAAATAATATTTGGAAACAGAAAAATATTCATAGAGTGGATTGCGAATAAGGAGAAGGAAGAAATTATTGATGTGAAGAAAATAGATAATTTTGATATAGAGGGATTTGAAGAATACCTTTCATCCCTTGGTGTTGAGAGCAGCGTTCTCAGACTTATGCGCTGGGAATTATAAAAAATTTATTTTAAAAGTAGCGGGGGGTGGATTTGAACCACCGATCTACGGGTTATGAGCCCGTCGGGATTTCCTGGCTACCCTATCCCACTTTGCCATTTTCACTGCCTGAAGTTAGGGATAGATAGATTGAGATAGAAGTACTAAAAAAGAAGGTTAATGCCTGATTACAAGGCAATTCAAACTTTTTAGCGTTTATTTTTGAAAATGGTAAAAATGGCTTTTAATAAAGCAAAACGGAAACGATTATTACGATCATGAAGGAAACGAGCATGTATACCGTATACCAAGCAATCGAACTGTTCATGAACTTTCTTGTGACTATGAAGCACATTTTCCTATAGCCTCTCCCAGTGGAAACCATAACATACCAGAAAATATCAGTCACTGAAATGGGCTGGTTATCACTTCTGATCTTTGTCCTGAGAATCCTGCGCAGCATCAATCTTATGTTGTTTGCATATGCGAACGATGTGTATTCCCCCGTTACTGGTCTTCCACTGTTCCAGACATCTGCCGTCCTGACCTTCGGTTTTCTGAAAACAGCATACGCCACTAGGGAAAAAATCAGAATAAGTAAGATAATATAATCGGGCGACAGCAGACCAAAATCTGCCACTGAAAACCTGGATACTATCGCGAAGCCATTGAAGACAAGCACTGATGGTACGCCACCCCTGAATATTTCTGGAATAAAAATGATGGAGATTGCAAACAGGACAAGAATCAGAGACCCAATACTGAACAAGGTAACAGCCTCTATCTTCCTGGCTTTACCCTTCCTTGCCCTGAATAATACAGAAAAAGAAAGGACCTTCATCATAGATCCCGTGGCCATTCCTTCGGATATTGCTATCACTGATCCAACAATTATTGCAATAATACCTATATAGCCCCCAAGGAAAGCCTGCATGAAAAATGATTCAAGGAGCATCCAGACCGCAAGTCCGCCTATTGTTGGAAAGAGACCTGACAGAGACAAGGTGGAGAGAAGAGTACCAAGCCTCATCCATCTGTCTTCTGCAAACCCTGCCTCCCCAAAGTACTCCTTTCCAGTACTTCCTATTGATAGGAAGAGACCTGTTTTTGACAGGGCATGTGACAGGGTAAAGATAATTACTGTTATGAGAACGAATTCCTTCAGGATTGCATTATCTGATACGAGATACAGGCCAAAAGCCGCTAAAATTGCGGCCTGATTCTCTATCGTGCTGAATCCACCGAGCATCTTCATTTCCTCTGAAATGTAGGCATATATTGATACGAAAATGATCGAAATACTTGCTATTATCAGGAAAATTATTCCTATGTAAATCAGTCCAGAGCTGGCTGCACTCAGGAATATCATTTTATTTATTAGGTACACCCCCATCAATGTCATTGTTGCGCTGAATACAGCGGATGCATTTGCCGGTGCATTTCCATGCGCTATGGGAAGCCACTCACTTATCATAAAGGGGAACATGCCCATCTTGATCAGCGATCCCAACGATACAAGAAGAAGCGGTACTAAGCTTCTAACTTGAATAAAGCCAAATGAAGAATTTCCAGACATTACAAATGATGATATGGCACCGGCAATGATCAGCACTGTACTAAATTCGCTGAATGCCATAAAGGTGAAGGCGGGCCCTTTCCGATTCTTATTCAATGCAACTATGAGATAAGATGAAATGGACATTATTTCCCATCCAGAAATTAGTAAAAGGTAGTTGTTTGAAACAAGTATTATTGCCATCCCAAGAACAGTTAGTGACAAAAGTGGTGCCAGCCATTTTCCATAATTTTCTCCGTAAGATAATGAATATATGCCTGCAAAAAACCAGACCATCGCAGCTATGATGGAATAATAAGAAAGATAATCACACGGTACATACTGTGTAACTCCAAAAATCAAGGAAGAAACTGAAAGTATCAGGTAGGATGCCTTCCTGTTGAATATTCCGACTAGTGCTGCAATTCCGAATAGTACAGGCCCAAGATAGGAAAGCATAATCATTTCTCCTCCGTATTTCTTTTATTTTCTTTGTAATGACCCTTATCATTTCTCATAACAGCGTTAAGGGCAGCCAATATTGTATACGGAGAGGGAGGGCATCCAGCGATCTCAACATTATATTTTTCTCTATCCAATGGTGGTTCTCCAATGATCCCACCGGATAATGCACATGTTCCTAGTGCAATGATGAGTTTTGGTTCCGGCATAGCATCATAGGCTCTTTCAAGAGCCTCTTTCATGCCAGAAGTCATTGTTCCCATAACAATGATAGCATCGGCATGGCGGGGTGTGTTGACCACAAATATACCTAGACGATTTGCATCGTACTGTGGCGAGAATATGCTGAAAAACTCTGTGTTGCACGCCCCGCAGGTACCGGAATCTATCACAAATACATGGAATGAACGCTTGAACGTTTTATTATAACTTTTTATTGTGAACATATTCTGATCACCGGTTGGCTGTAAATCTGGCAGGCATCTACGGCAGAATATGCATTTCTCTCTGATCCATAAACCGTTGTTTATAGCGTTCACAGGGCATTTATCACTTCCATTTCCTACAAGGCTGGATGGCCATAGCGGTGCCTCAACAGATTCTACTGTTGGGAATTTTTCCGTTTTTATTCCCTTCCTTATCCCATTGAGAAACCATATGTTGCTCATCTTATCATCACCGCAAGTTCAGAAATCCATATTCCAAAACTTTCCCAGTTGAAATGGAAATCAGTGAATATATTTCCTGCCATAGATTTTATAAACGCATCAATATTAATCAACGAGGGGGACGCAATCTGCAGATCCTTTAGAATCCCATTTTCTATGTTTACGTAGTAGAAAAGGTCACCCTGAGGGCTCTCAATTCTAGCTGCGCCTTCTCCACTCATATGCGAAATAGGGGCAGCATCCGAATTTCCGCTGTATTCTATGGCTCTTGATATTATTTCTGCAGATTCCAAGATTTCCTGACTTCTCACATAGAACCTTCCAAATGCATCAGGTTCATCAAATAAGAATGGCCTGAAACCGAGTTCTGAGTATGGAAGATCTTTGGTGTCAATTCTAGCATCTATTTCCATCCCGGCTGCTCTGGCCGCCGGTCCGGTTAAGTTCCCTTCTTTGATTATTCCATTGTTCTGAAGTCTGTTCAGAAATATCTTTGACCGTAAAAGCCCATCAAATATTCTGGAAAAATCGTCTCTAATCCTTTTAACGGCGGAAGCTATTTTAGCTGTTTTCAAATTGCAACCGCCTATAGAAGAAGCTGAAAAGAAATATCTATGGCCTGCTGCCCGGGAGATGATCCTTGACATTTCTTCCTGGAGGTATGCTATTTGATTCTGTGGAACGCCGAAACTCGCTGATTCGCACAGCCGTTTCACCACTTCCAGATTACTTCTCATCCTTTCCAGCTCGATCATTATCAATCGTGAATAGCGTACACGTTCAGGTACTTCAATTCCAAGCGCATCTTCAACGGCAATTTCGAAGGCTATGGCATGTGATGCGGCATGAAAGCCGTTGATCCTCTCCACCATAAGCAGAGCATCACGTGGATCCAGTCCTATAATCTTCAATGTCCGTTTTTTGACGTATGGATCAACGTCGACGTGCTTTATCAGTTCACCTGGAGTATGTATATCAAAAGCTACGGATTCAAGTAATCCACCTGTTGCGGGCCCATATTCAAAGGTGAACTCTCCCGGAAAATTCCAGTAGGTTTCCCAGGAAATGTCTATTCTCTTATCCGATATGGTTCTCTCGTATATTGAATATTTTTCGGTATTCCCGATGAATCTACCTTCAGGTTGGCCAAATCTATAATATCTCACCGAACATCACCACCAGATAAAAAACCCCGATAAAAAGGGGAATTGAGGACGAAATTATGGAAATGACCTGCATGATTCCCTTATTCTCCCTACCTGGATGTGAATCGCCGAACACCATTCCCGTTACGTTATAATTCATGGAGATGAATGCTGCGGTCAGAAATATTATTACTATGATGAATTGTGCATACATGTGCAGGGAAAAGATATCAGCAAGTATTAGGAACTCACCGAAGAATGTCCCAAACGGAGGTGCGCCGGTAACAGCCAGTGAAGACATTATCAGGGATGTGGATGTGTAGGGCATGGATCTTGCCATGCCACTGATCTCTTCTATCTTCTTCTTTCCTGTGAATTTCAAAATATTTCCGGAAGAATAAAAAGCGGCAGCCTTTCCAAAACTGTGGGAAAGCAGGATAAGCAGTGCACCTGTCAGCCCAAGTGGTCCGCCTACAGCCAGGCCAAGCAGAGCCAGGTTCATGTTCTCCATTGAGGAATATGCAAACATCCTCTTGTACCTAGTCTGGTAGCCGATAAATATTGATGCCGCCGCTATGGAAATCACAGCAAACCAGACATATAGAGACCTTAACGGTTCAATTTCATAAACCATATACAGTACATACAGAGCTGTTGGGAGGAGAACACCTGATAACATGGCACTTACGGGTGATGGGGCCTCACTGTGCGCATCCGGAAGCCAGGTATGTACAGGAAAGACACCAACCTTTGTGCCGAAACCTATCAGGGCAATTGAAACGGCAAGAACCATTATTCTTGAATGCACATGTGAGGCTATAGAAACAGAGACAGAAAGTGTTCCGAGCGTATAGTAAATCAGTATGATGGAAATGAAGGCAAAAGTTATCCCTACGGAAACTATAATGATATATCTCCACGTTGCCTCCAGAGAAGTTTCAGTTTTTTCCGTTATTAAGAGAAGTGCAGATGAAATTGTAGTTGCCTCCAGTCCAACCCACATCAGGCCATAGTTGTTGACCTCAAGCGAAAATAGCATGGATGAGGTGAACAGGTCAAGGAGGAGGTAATAACTGGATTCACTGATTCCCATTCTGTTGATTCCTTTCAGGTACTCTGTCGAATAAATAGTGGAGAGAAGGTACACCGAAAGCACCATTATTATGAAAAACATTGTTGAATTCTGTACAAAAAAGAACCCCACCTCCGGGCGGATAAAATACATGGCGCTCCCGGCAATTAAATCTATGGAGGCTACAATCACCGAGGCCTGTTTTATCCAGTTACGATAAAATATTCCGGCTGTCGCTGGTAGCAGAATAACCATAATCGCAAGAAAATCGCCGTAGGTCATCCTTTCAACTCCTCCAAAGATTCATGGCTAAATTTTTCCAGCACAACGATAGATGATACTACCACAAGTGCCAGGACGTCAAGAAAAACACTTACATCTATAATTAAGGGTATTGGCATAAGGAAGATTGCAAATAGTACAAGAGAATTTTCCTCCTCAACATAGCCGATTATCTGAGTAAATGTTATCTTTCTGGAAGCTATCAAAAATAGCCCCTGAAAGAAAAGCGCTATGGGGAAGACAAGTACAGCAGAATTGCCGGAATCCAATAGAAACGAACGAAGTATAATTCCGGAGAATGCTACGAAATATATTACGAACACGGAAGGGACAATGAACATGAGGTCAAGAAGGAAAAGATAAGGAAGATTGACATTCTTTTCATAGAGGTACACTTTCTCTTTAGGTACACTTTTCTCGAGAAAGTAGTTGACCAAAAAAGCCCTCAGGACAATTATCAGCACCCCGAGTATAAAAAAGGCGTATAATCTTTCTTCCCATCCTATAATGAATGCTATAATGGCTATAAGGGTTGACTGAACTGATTGTCCCCTTATCATTGAAACGATGAATTCCTGTCCCTGAATATAAAAACCGGAAATCATTATGATACTGGCAATCATATATACAACCATATCTATGTTGTTCATGGTATCACCTCAGATAATATGAGGAAAAGTATGGAAAACGTAAATGCCGCAGCAAGATAGTCCATTACCCTGAACAACCGAATCTTGGCGAGAGTAGTCTCAACAACAAGCACAATGAATATGAGCAGGAGCCATTTTGCAATCATTACGAAAGGATTGATCAGGAAATATGGTGATGATGAAAAAAGTCCCCAGGGGACGAGGAAAACATTAAGGAGAACGGAACCAAGAAGGTATTGCTTTATGTATGATGACCATTTAACTATGGCAAGGAGCTTGCCACTGTATTCATAATTCATGCCTTCATCTATCATTCCAAGTTCCTGCAGTCCAGAACTTTCTATCGGTATCTTCCCCGTTTCATATAAGAATAGCATAAAAAATGCCAGAGCTGAGAATATATGCGGGAGTGAAAGGTTCTCAAGAGGGTGTGATATTAGAAAAGCACTGGTAATATACGGATTATTTGTACCAGTTAACAGTGAAACCGCAAAAAAAACTGTAATTAGCGTTCCCTCAGAAAGAAAATTGAAGGACATTGACCTTGATACTCCCAGGGCTGCGTAATTGCTTCCTGAATCCATTGCTGCAGCATTCTTCAGGAATGCAGCAAGAGAGAAAAGTATTGCACCACCGAGAAAATCACCGGATGCAGTAAAGAATATAGGCACGGGAATCACAACCGGTATCATAATCGCTATAAGGGAGTATATTCCGAATAAAATGTTTGGAACGTACTTGAAAAGTAATCCCGATCCACTCGGTATTATAGTCACTTTATGGAAAAGTTTCCAGAGATCGTAATAGGGCTGGAATATACTGGGGCCTCTGCGGGATTCAACCATGCTTTTGAATTTTGCAAGTATTCCCGCAAAAAACGGCGCACTAAGAACAACAAAAAAATATTGCGTAAGCGTTTCCACCAGAGTTAACGTATTCATATTAAATCACCAGTTAAATCACCAGTTTCAGGTAGGCGTTATCAGCCAGCACAAAAACTGGCGGTTTACTTAGGTGGAAACGCCATTCCACGGATTTCACTACATTTATATGAACTATATAAATTTATCAGCTCTGTAGAAAACCTCTACAATAAAAATAATTCCAGAATCGTTTAGGACTACTATTCTCCTTATATTGTATGCTATTATTTTCATTGCAATTTCTTTTTCAGATAGTTCTGGAATTCTTGATCTCACAAATGATCCACTTTTTCTTTTTATTACTGAATGCACCGTTTCAACTATCGGCCTTCTATTGTATTCTTCAGGCAAATGCCTTTTCATTCTTTTTCTATGTTCTCCTCTAGTACGATGTATTGGAACATCTTTATTTCTTGCAGGTATTATTGCCATAAGACCATATTTTTTGGCAATGATATGATTTTCTTCTGAATCATATCCCCTGTCACCAATAATGATCCTGAATTTTCCAATTATTTCCCTATCCATATTTTCCAATGTTTTCTTGAACTCTTTTGAATCATGAATCTCTCCAAAGTAAGCATCATATGAAACAATCAGTTGTGAATGATCATCCACACATATTGTTGTTTTAACATACTTTTTCTTAACCTTCCTTCCAAAATCATCAAGCCTTTTATCGTAGTGAAAAGAATGATAATCCACAGAATATCCAGTACTGTCAATTACCATTCTGTTTCCTAACATTCCCATAAAAAATTTCAGGATTTGATTGAAAACAAATGTAATGAGTGCTTTATCAATCCTTTCTGAAAATTTCTGAATTGTTGTAAAATGTGGTATTTCAGAGAGAGAATAAAAGCTCAACAAATGCAGGATTTGATGCTATTATTTCAATAACATCACGATAACTTAGATTATTCCAGTTTTTGTAAATAAATATGACAAAAAGCTGGTAGATCATATATTTCTTCTTGGAAAATTTGGAAGAATAAGCTAGAAGAAGTCTTTTGGATATAATTACAGCCTGTTCGATAAATTTATATTCATGTGATTTCATTAAGAATTAGGGGGATTTTTGTCATATTATGTCTTCCATAAATCCGACTAAATCCCCTAAATAAATACTTTACTTAGGATTTCTACAGATGTTGGAGAATAGAAAAATATTCATGGATTGCAAATAAGGAGTAGGATGAAATTATTGATGTGAAGAAAATAGATAATTTTGATATAGAAGGATTTGAAGAATACCTTTCATCCCTTGGTGTTGAAAGCAGTGTTCTCAGACTTATGCGCTGGGAATTATAAAAAATTAATTTAAAAGTAGCGGGGGGTGGATTTGAACCACCGATCTACGGGTTATGAGCCCGTCGGGATTTCCTGGCTACCCCACCCCGCTTTTCAACCTTTAATGAAATTTTCCCTTAATAAGTTTTTCATTCGGAGATTTTCTGCTGACTTATTTCCTCCTTTCTGGATTTTATATGTGAAAGTATTATTTCCTCCATTTCCCTGTCGCTTACACCCTTGTAAAGAACCTGTTCCCTCTTGCTCCTGTCCCTGTATATGGTTATCCCCTTGCATTTAAGCTTGTATGCAAGCATAAATGCCTTTTCCACTTCATCTATTGTTGCCTCATTCCTCATATTTATTGTTTTACTTACAGCATTATCCGTATGTTTCTGAAAAACTGCCTGCATAAGGACATGCCATTGATAATCTATATCGTGTGAAGTTAAGAATATCCTTTTTATATCCTCGGGTAAATTCAGATGCTGTATTGATCCCGTTCTTGAAACCTCCCTCATTATATCCTCTGAGTAAAGATTCCTTTTTCTCAATTCTTCCTCAAAAAGCTGGTTGACCTCAAGAAGTTCTGTTCCCTCAAGCACCTGCCTTATGAACACAAGACCAAAAAGCGGTTCAATTCCCGATGACGTACCCGCAATAATTGAAATACTGCCCGTTGGTGCTATGGTTGTTGTTGTTGCATTCCTCATCTTTATTCCCCTCTCGTACCATATTGACCTGTCCCATGCATAGAATGTCCCCTTTGTTTTCGCAAGATCCACGCTCGCTTCATGGCTCACCTTTTCAATGAATTCCATAACCTTTTCGGCAATATCAAGGGCCTCCTTTGATGCATATGATACCTTTAGTTTAATAAGCATCTCAGCAAATCCCATAACACCCAGACCAATTTTCCTTGTCTGTTTTGTCATATATTCTATCTGCGGTAAGGGATAATTGTTTGCATCTATTACATTGTCAAGGAAATGAACTGCTATCCTTATAACCTTCCTTAACTTTTCCCAGTTTATCGATCCATTCTCAACAAACTTTGATAGGTTTATTGATCCAAGGTTGCAAGACTCGTATGGTAATAAAGGCTGTTCACCGCATGGGTTTGTTGCCTCAATTTCACCAAGGTATGGTGTTGGATTTTTTCTGTTTATTTCATCAATGAATATAACACCAGGATCGCCTGTTTTCCATGCCTGTGATACTATAAGGTTCCATATCTGTCTTGCCGGAACCCTTGAAACAACCTCCCTGTTCCTTGGATTTATTAATTCAAAATCTTCATCATTCTCAACAGCGTCCATGAATTGATCGGTAACGGCAACGCTAAGGTTAAAATTCTTAAGTTTTCCCTCAAAACCCTTTGCATTTATGAACTGAAATATATCAGGGTGATCAACCCTCAGAATACCCATGTTTGCGCCCCTTCTCCTTCCACCCTGCTTTATAACATCAGTTGATACATCGAATATCTGCATGAATGAAACGGGTCCTGACGCAACACCCATGGTTGATCCAACAATATCACCCTGTGGCCTCAACTTTGAGAATGAAAATCCTGTACCTCCTCCTGATTTGTGTATCAATGCTGTGTATTTAAGAGCATTGTAAATGCTTTCAATTGAATCTTCAATTGGTATAACAAAACAGGCACTCAACTGCCCAAGACTTGTATTTGCATTCATGAGTGTTGGTGAATTTGGTATGAACTGTAAATTCACCATTATTTCATAAAACCTTTTTGCAATTTCCTCGATTTTGTTCCATTTTTCATCAAGTATTTTCAAAACATCATTGAAGGATACCTTCATTGCCCTGTCGGAATTGAGTGAAGAATATGCCCTCTGCAACATTTCCCTTTCATACTTTGACAATGTTACGTTCCTTGGAACATAATCTGAATAAACATCCCTTTCCTTCTGTTTTTTGTTTATGTCAAAAACATCCTCATCGTAAAGTATATCTACCAAAGCTACGTATCTTGCAACCCTCCAGAACATTTCCCTTGGTGTTTCTATTATCTCCCCTTTCTCATTTTTCAAAAGATACCTTGCCTCAAGAACTCTTACAGCATTTATTGTTAATTTCAGATCATCCTTTATGCCAAAAAGATATTTCATTTCCCTTATTTCCTTTCTTTTCTGTCTGTAAAGAATATACGCCTTTGCTGTTTTTACAAGACCCCTCTCCATCAATGTTTCCTCTACAAGATCCTGTATATCCTCAACCCCCGGTACCCCATTTTTGAATTTCTCAATCAATTTATTTTCAACAATCTCCCCTATTTTTTCACTCTCTTCATCAATATTTTCAACTTCCTTTGTTTCATTAAGAGCCTTTTTTACAGCATTAACAATCTTTGATCTGCTGTAAAGTACGTAATCTCCGTTCCTCTTCCTGACAAGACTTATCATATTTAAATATATATTCAACTAAAAGAAAAACTTTTTCCTAAAAAAAAGAGTTTATTTGGCCTTGTTGTAGGCCTCCATTACAAACTCTATGAAATTTTCTTCAGGATATGCTCCAACAAACTGTACATCCTCGTTTATCACAATGTGCGGTACACTTGAAACACCATACTTGTCAGCCCAGTCGGGGAATTCAATTGCCTCAATCATTTCACCAATTATGTGTTCGTTGTATTGAGCAAACTTATGGGCAACCCTGACAGCCCTCGGGCAGTATGGACATGTGGGTGTAACAAAAACCTGTATCCTTATATCCTTATCAATTTCATCAAGATGCTCCTTCACATTACCCTTGAATTCAACCTTTCTTGATGAAACACTCATTATATCCTCAACAAGACTTGAAAATTCATATCCTGCCGGAATACCAATATACCTTATCCTTGATCCATATGTGAGTTTATCGTCCGTTACAACTGTTGTTGGTGCATGTTCAATACCAAGCTTCTTTGCCATATCACTGTTAACGTCATAATTTTCAACATGAATAAGATCCGATAAAGATGCAAGTTCCTTTGCTATTTCTACAGTTTCATTGCAGTACCTGCATGATGGATCGTTTGTTGTGAATATCAACAACTTTACATCCTCTTTCATGTGTTTCTCGAATTCCTCCTGAAGGTATTTTCTATCCTCTTCACTTATTAATGCCATTTAGTATCACCTTTCCATACCCAGATTACTCATAATATTTATACTTTTCTTATTAAAATGAGATAAGAGCATTGATAATCACAAGGATAAAAATCACTGCAAGGTAGGGTGATGATAATTTGAATATTTTGAATGCAATGTTTTTTTCAGGCTTTTTGAAAAGCTTTATGACCATATAAATTAACAATGCATCCGGGATAAAAATTAAAAAGGAGAAAAATGGATTAATTATTAAAAAAATTAAAAATGAAGATATTACTAATAAAATTGTAAAAATGCCTATCATTTTAATTGTGTATGTTTCACCCTTAACAACAGGTAACATTGGTACTTTTGCTCTTCTGTAATCATCCACATATCTTATTGCAAGGCTCCATATGTGTATGGGTGTCCATAGAACTATTGTAAGCATTAGCAAAAATGGTGTTACCGAAATTATTGAATTGGTTAATCCTGACCATACAACAAGAACAGGAGCACCTCCGGCAAATGAACCTATAATTATGTTCCAGGGTGTTTTTCTTTTTGTAAACCAGTTATAAAGGAAGGGATCGAATATTATTCCAAATATTATCCATAAAAGTGCATAATAGAAAGAAAAATAAAGAAGAAGAATTGATGATAATATTATCAATATGGCACCAAAATAAACAGCCTTTTCAGGTTTTATCCTTCCGCTTGGAATTGGTCTTCTTTTTGTTCTTTCCATGACGGAATCAATGTCCCTGTCAATATAATTTGTTATGGCATTTGTTCCCATAACAGCAAGGAATAAAGAAATTATTAAAAGAAGAAATGGAAGATTGAACTCCCTTGTTAATGCACCTCCAGCAACACCTCCAAAAACCAACAATAGTGTTTCCTTGAACTTTCCAAGCTCCAGATAATCCTTGAATGTTGCCATTATTATCCAACTATGAAAACAAATCTTTTTCTAAAAAGTTTTTCATTTGAATTTTGGAAAAGTATAAAATAATGTTTCCCTTTTAAATTTTCATAATGAATTACATTTATACGTTTAATGAAAATTTTTTCGTTGATAATTTTAAAAAAAGGTTGAACAGATTTGTTGTTGAAACAGAATCAGGGAGGAGATGCCATCTTCACGATCCTGGGAGGCTTGAGGAACTGCTTTATCCCGGCGCACCACTTTATATGGTTGAGAAATCGAGGGGTTTGAAATGTGAAATATATTATACCAGGAAGAACGATGAGTATGTTTTGATAAATTCTAAAATACACTCGGATATTGCTGAGAACATAATAAATTCTGATCTTTTTAAGGATTTTAAAATTATAAGAAAGGAAGTTAAAGTAAAAAAGAGCAGAATAGATTTTCTCCTTGAGCATAAAAACAGGGAATTTTACCTTGAGGTAAAGGGATGCACATTAACAAAGAATGGTGTCGCACTCTTTCCTGATGCACCTACTGAAAGGGGAAGAAGGCACGTGGAGGAATTGGAGAATCTAATTGAAAAAGGGTACGAAGGGGGTGTGATGTTTCTTGTTTTCAGAAAGTCTGAATATTTCAGCCCAAACTGGGAAACGGATCCAGAATTTTCGGAAGCATTGAAAAGAGCATATAATAAAGGTTTGAAAATTTTTCCTGTTCAACTATACTTTGATGGTAAAAACATTTATGCTGAAAATTTGTTAAAATTAAAAATTTAAAATTTCCTGTCAAGGTATGGTTCAATGATTTTTAAGCAAAGGTTCCAGAGTATATTTTCATTCTCCCTTGAATAATATTTATCCTTAACCTTAATTTCCATCATTCCAGCAAAAAATTTTCCATTCAGATTTTCAACATCCTTCGATGATGCAAGATAAACTGCTGTCAATGCACCTTCCTCAGGTTTTGACATGAAAGGTCTACTAAGGCTCAATAGTATGCTCCATAAGAAACCCTTTTCCACATTCTTTCCAAAGTTTGTTGCAACAACACCCGGATGAAGTGTATAAACATTTATATTTTTGTATCCCCTTGCCCTCAATTCAGATGAAAGGTGCCTTGCAATCCATATCACATAAAGCTTGGATAATGCATATGCTCTAAACGAACTGTAATTCTTCTCAAATTGAAAATCATTGAAATCCGGCCTTTTTGCGTATCTATACAAAAGAGAGGATGTGAATATTATTCTTGCAGATTCACTTTTTGATAAAAGATCAAGTAGTAAAAGAGTTATTAAAAGTGGTGATAAAACATTAAGTGTTAATGTTTTTTCATAACCATCCACTGTCAATTCCTTTTTTTTACCAAATATACCTCCAGCATTGTTTATTAGAACATCAATTCTATCAAATCTATTCTTAATCTCTTCACTCATATTTTTTATTTCCTCAAAAGAAAGAAGATCAGCACGAAAACCGTATATTTTTTCATTTCCACTTTTTTCTTTTATCTCCCTGATTACATTTTCAATTTTCTTTTCATTTCTACCATGTATTATTATTGTATATCCCATTTTTGCAAGGGAAATTGCAGCAGCCTTTCCTATACCATCGGTTGATCCCGTTATCATTACAGTTTTATCCATATTTGAGAGTAAGAAGATTGTTTTCTTAATCTTTTTGAATTAAAAAAGTGGACCGGCGGGGATTTGAACCCCGGGCCTCCACATTGCAAGTGTGGCGATCTACCAGCTGATCTACCGGCCCTCTTCCTCTTTCCTTTTTTCTCTCATTTCCCTTCTTTTCTTTTCCATCTCTATTTCCTTTAATTCTTCCTCCGACAATTCAACCTTCCTCTTTCTTGCCTTCTTTATGTACTTAGGGGGTATTTCCTTTGTTATATAAATATACTTTGTTGCCCTGTATATTTCAATACCATCATTCATTGCTTCCTTTGCGTTTATTTCAAGCACTATGGGATCATCAGACCTATGCCTTCCCGCTATGTATGCCTCCTCGTATGTCCTTGAAAGATGTACCCATTTTCTCTCTCCGGGCTTTATGCCAATCTCCTTTATGAACTCTTCCTCCTCTGGAACAATTGCATAATAAAGTTTTTCAGGTATATTGTCCCTGGGAAGATCCGAAAGATCAACGTTTATTGAATGACCGTAAACGGCCCTTACCTTTCCCTGGGATGGATCGTACTGAAACCTGCCTTTTGGATCCGTTAACACAAAGGATTCTATGTGAATATTCTTAAGCCACCTGAACTTCCTTTCATTTTTCTTTATTCCATTGACTATATCCTGTATTTTTGCCCATCCTTTTTCATCAAGAACAACATCAAACTTCTCAGGAAAATGCCTGAGTATGCCTGTAACTATCCTGCTTATGGCTTCAAATTCCCAGTCGTTAAGCAATAATTTTCCTTCCGACCCACATATGGGACATTTTTCGCCCCTGAAAGGTCCATGTGTTTCGCAGCTTTTAAGTTTCATATGTTCACATCCCGGGATTAAACAATTTTAAGATAAAAACCTTTCATTTCATGATTTCATTCTTTATATCCTCAGCAAGGGAAACAACACTCTTCGGATTTTCAACAGTATCTGTTGATATCAAAACATCAACGTACATCTGTATTCTATCGAGAGCATTTGAAACAAAAAGACCATGGACACATCCAACTATTACCTTACCAGCTCCCTTATCCTTCAGGATCCTTGATGCGGTTATTATTGTTCCACCGGTTGAAATTAAATCGTCTATTATTGCAACCGTTTTTCCCTTTACCTCAATATCGCCCGTTTCCATTGTTACCCTTTCACTATCTATCCTCTTCTTTTCAAACTGAACAAACGGTATGCCGAGAATTTCACTTACAAATTTTGCCCTCTCATAGGATCCCTTGTCAGGTGAAACAATAAGATCTGGGTTGAATTTTTTGAAGTATTCAGCAATTGCCCTCTCCCCTTTTATTTCTATAGCAGGAACTCTGAACCATTTTAAAATTTCACTGTTATGAAGATTCACTGTTATAACCCTGTCAACGTTTTCAGATAAATGTTCTGCCATTACCTTTGCACTTATAGGTTCACCATCATTGAACCTTTTGTCCTGTCTTCCGTAACCAAAATATGGTATCACGGAAACAAGGCTTTTTATTTTATACTGCCTTATTGCATCTATTGTTATTAAATACTCAACAATGTTTGTATCAGGATATGTGTTTTGAACATAAACGATATCCTCACCATCCAGATTTTCATGAATTCTGACATAACATTCACCATCGGGAAATCTTTTAATTTCCCTGTGTATCATTGGAAAACCCGTAACCTGCGCCAATCTTTGAGCGAGGACAAGCGATCCGGATCCACTTAAAATTTTCATAGTTTCCGTATTGTATTAAAACTAAAAAACTTTCGTGGAAAGTTTTTTAAATTATTACTCATTTGTGAAAAATATGTTGAGTATAGAAAAGGTAATGAAAATCTTGCTCACTTCACTTATTTTTGTTTCAATTTCAATGATAATACGATTCCTTGGTTTTATTTTAACAGATAACTATGCAATTTTGATTGAAACCATTCATATGGGCATAGATGTTGTTATTACAACCCTCATATTGATAGCACTTAGAATTATTTACAGTAAATTTTCAAATAGGTTTTCTTTCGGTCTCTACAAGCTTGAGGATCTCATTTCACTTTTTCTTGGTCTTTTTATAATTTATTCAGGTATTGAAATAATAATTTATGGCATTTCTTCAATACCTTTTCATTCACTATACGCCTCCATAGTTCAAATTTTTTCTATCGTTCCCCTTATTTTTGCAGGTGAGATAAAATACAGATTTGGTAAAATGAACAATTCACCAAGTATAATGTCAGACGGCATGCATACATTCACGGATGTATTTGAAGGAACTGGTGTTGCTCTGGGTCTTTTACTCAATTATTTCACTGGTTCAATTATTTTCTATTACTTTTCCATCGTTCTTGCAGGTATTGCACTCTTCATTGCCTCAATTGAAATAATAAAAAATTCAATACTTGACCTTATGGATCTGCCAAGGGATAGGAATGTTCTGAAAAGCATTGAGAATGTAATTGAATCTTTCAGTGAGGTTAAAAAATTAACAGGACTTTACGTAAGATGGGCAGGATCCGTTATATTTATTGAAATTATTGTTGAAATGGATCCCTCTTTAACAATAGAGGAAGCACATCCAATAACCGAAAAAATTGAAAAGAGAATTAAAGATGAAATCAACAATGTAATTTCAGTCGTAACTCATGTTGAACCATCAAAAAGGAAAAATTTCAGATTGATTGTTCCTGTTAAGGAAAAGGATATAAATTCTGAAATACATGAAAAATTTTCAAAGTCACCTTATTTCGCCATTGTTGACATAAGCAATGGATCATACACTGTAAATTTTATTGAAAATGATCTTAACATTGATGAAAAAAGTCTTGTGGGTGTTAAGGTAATAAAAAATCTTTTAAAGTATGGAATAACGGATATAATTACTGTGAACATAGGAGAGATTGTTTTCGGCCTTTTATCAATACATAAAATAAATTGCTGGAAAACTGATGGTGGAACACTTAAGGAAAATATTGATAGATTCCTAGAGGGAAAAATTGAAAAGTACGTTTTTAAGGATGAGACTTAATTTTCTTTGATGCTATTATTTCCTGAACAAGCTTTGCACCGAGCATGGATGTATTACCGTTGTCATAGTGTGGAACAATTTCCACTATATCAGCACCAACAAGTTTTTCCCCTATTGAAAAAATTATTTCCCTAACATCCCATGGTGTTAGACCATATGGCTCTGGCGTTGCAACAGCGGGTGCATAAGCTGGATCTATTCCATCCATATCTATGGATAGATATATTTTATTCCCCATTCCATTTATTTTTTCAATTACCTTTTTTATGCCCAATTCCCTTACATTAAAGGATGTAAAATAACTTAAATTTTTGAAATCATTATCAAGATACTCTTCAGGGGATACTGATCTTATACCAACACTTAAAATTCTATCCTTTCCAAGTTTTTCATATGCCCTTCTTGCCACGCAGGCATGGCTGAATTTTTCGTTGAGATAACTGTCCCTGAAATCTGAATGGGCATCTATGAACACAATGGATGCACCTATTTTCTTCAATGTATCCAGTGTTCCAATTGTGACCGAATGTTCACCACCGAGCATTATTGGAAATTTACCATCTCCCACTATTTCTGAGAATATGGAATTTACATCCTCAATCATATCAGAAACATTGCCTGATTCGTAAAGATTTCCCATATCATGTATTTTAACGTCCCTGAAATAAAATTCTGGATCTATGAGAAAAGATTCAAGGTTTATTGATGCCTCCCTTATTGAGTTTGGAGCAAACCTTGCACCGCCCCTGAATGATGTTGTTCTATCGAATGGCACACCGAATAAAACAAATTCACTTTCCTCGTAGGAAGATTCTGAATCGGCGAACTTTAAAAGGTTTGCCATTTTATGCCTTCATTATTTTTCTTTTTCCCATTGCTTCCCAGTACTGAATTTCCTGACTTTGCTGTATCTGTCCCTTCAGTTCTTCAGGTATTGGTAACTCGAATGTCTCAAAGGTTGTTGTATCCATAATCTGTGCCACATCTCCCTGAACGGAGATAACCTGGCCAGTCTTTTTGTCTATTATTGGCATTTTTACCTTGTGTTTCACAGGATAAACAACACTCCTTTTCTGTCCATCGAACACGCCAATTGCAACTATTCGTGCTTTAGCCTCACCATGCTTACCTGGCTTTGATGTTGTGAATTCAACTATCCTGCAAGGCTCATCATCAATAACTATATAGCTACCTTCCCTAAGTTCCCTTACCTCAACATCCTTCCATGACATTTTTGACACCTATACATCAAGGAAATTTAAATACATTTATGAATTTTTCTAATTCAATGTTTCAAAATTTTTTTATAAAAATCCTGTAAAATTTTTTCCACCTCCTCCTTTTTTAAAAGACCCTTTTCAACAATGATTTCCTCAACCCTTTTATTCTTTTCATAGGATTCCTTAACAAGTTCAGCCACATTTTTATAACCAATATAGGGTGAGAAGGCAACGGCATTTATCTGACTATTTTTTAAAAGTTCTTCAACCCTTTTTTCATTCACAATCATAAACTTAACAAGCTTCTCATTGAAAATGTTCAATGCATTTGTTAAAATGTTCATACTTTCAAGCATTGAATATGAAACAACAGGTGTAAAAACATTTATTTCAAGGTTCCCCATTTGATTTGTCTGGGAAACAAGATAATCGTTTGATATAACCCTGAGACAGGACATAATTACCGCTTCAGCTATTGATGGGTTTATCTTTCCTGGCATTATTGATGATCCCTGCTGAACGGCAGGTATTTTTATTTCATTAATACCTGCACCGGGACCGGATGACATGAACCTTATATCGTTTGAAATTTTTATTGTATCTTCAGCAAGAATTCTCAGTGATGATGAAAAATATGAAAAATCCGAAAGGGATTGCATTACCTCAAAAAGGTTTTCAGCCTTTCTTAAGTTTCTACCTGTTGAATTTTTAAGGCATTCTATAACAATATCCTCGAATCCTTCTGGTTTATTCAATCCAGTACCGACTGCAGTTCCACCAATGTTCAACCTTAAAATAAATTCCAAGGCATTTTCAATTCTTTTAAGATCTGATTTAAGGGAATTAACATATCCTGAAAATTCCTGTCCAAAACTTATTGGTGCCGCATCCATCAAATGTGTTCTGCCTACCTTAACAACATTTCCATACTCTTCAATTTTTTTCTCAAAGGATTCAATTAGTGATTCTATTGATTTTTTTAAATTATCATATTTTTTTATTATTGCAAGTCTAATCGCACTTGGATAAACATCATTTGATGACTGGGATCTGTTAACATCGTCGTTTGGATCAATTTTCATATTAAAAATTTTTAAAGAAACCTTACTGATTACCTCATTAACATTCATGTTTGTTGATGTACCCGCACCGGCCTGATAGGGATCCACTGGAAAATAATCCATGCTGAAATTTTTAATTATATAATCAATTGAATTCACAATTGCCCTATACTTCTCTTCTTCCAGATTTTTCAACCTATAGTTTGCATAGGCAGAACATTTTTTTATCATAAGCAGGGATTCAATAAGATCCCTGTCAGGCCTTAAACCTGAAATGCGAAAATTTTCAACTGCCCTAACTGTATTAATTCCATAGAAAACATTATCAGGAATGTCCACTTCCCCGAGTAAATCCTTCTCCTTCATATTCATCATTTATTTTATTTATATTTAAAATTTTTTAAATTTTAAATTGGCTATTTTTTCTTTTTAATTAACTTTTGAAATTTTAATAATCAAAACTTTTTTTATAAAAAAATTAAGAAATCAGAGAAAATAGAAAAAAACGAGTTTTTCTGGTATTTTAGTAGTAATATTTATATACAAGAATTCTTATTTCTACCGTGTAGAACAGGATGGTGATAAAAAATGGTTGGAATTAGTGAACTGAGCAAGAATGTTGCAAAGAAGGCAAAGGTAACACAGAGAACAGCAAGGGAGGTTATAAAGACCTTCCTCAATGAAATCGTTGACTCGGTCAATGCAGGAAAGAAAGTGAACCTTGTGGGATTCGGAATATTTGAGAGAAGGGTACAGAAGGAGAGAAAGGCAAGGAACCCACAGACAAAACAGATAATAAACGTACCAAGCAAGAAGAAGTTCGTTTTCAGGGCATCAAGCAAAATAAAATATAAATAAAAATTAAATTTTTTCTTTTTTTATTACCTCTATATTTTTTATACTTGTATATGGGTACTGACCATTTTCATCCTTTTCAAGGTATTTAACCATATCCCATATTGTTAAAAGTGCTGATGTTACCCCAGCCAGTGCCTCCATTTCAACACCTGTTTTATAATGTGCACCAACAGTACAGTTCACCTTAATCCTGTTACCCATAACAGTGAATTTTACATCAACCTTTTCTATGGGAACAGGATGTGTATGTGGAATAATCAATGTTGTGTTTTTCACACCCATTATTGCTGATACCCTTGCAACTTCAAAAATATCCCCCTTCTTTATCTCTTTTTTCAATATTGATTCAACAGTTGATGTTTTAAGAACTATCTCTCCCTCAGCCTCGGCCTCTCTGTAAACTATATCCTTATTGCTTATGTCTATCATTGATGTTAATTAAAAAAAGGAAAATAAAAAACTTTTCTTATTTTTCAAGGATTATTCTTGCATCAACAACTTTCAGACCATGCTCATAGAGTATCGTTGGGTTTGCATCAAGTTCCTTTATTTCAGGGAAATCCACTACAAGTTGAGATATTCTGCTTATTGTTTCACCAAGTGACTCAAAGTCCCTGGGTTTTTCTCCCCTTGCACCCTCAAGTATTGCCCTTCCGGATATTTCCCTTACCATATCAAGTGCTGTGGATTTTGAGAATGGAGCAACCCTGAAACTGACATCCTTGAGAACTTCAACAAAAATACCACCTAGACCGAACATAACCGTTGGACCGAACTGTATATCCTTTGTTGCACCAATTATACTTTCAATACCCTGGGGTGCCATTTCCTGTACGGCAATTCCTATTATTTCCGCGTTTGGAACCTTCTCCTTTACATTTTTTATTATTTTATCGTATACTGAAATAAGCTCGTCCCTTGATTTTATGTTTAAAACAACACCTCCAACATCGCTCTTATGTATTACCTGAGGTGATACAATTTTTGCAACAAGAGGGAAATTAAGTGACGATAAAATTTTATCCACTTCATCCTTTGATTTCATTAGAACCGTTTTTGCCACGTCAACACCATATGCTGAAAGTATTTCCTTTGCTTCTATTTCCGTTACATAGGATCTATTTTCCTTCCTTATATTATCAAGTATTGCCTTTACCTTTCCAGTATCCACATCCTCGAATCTCTGGAATTCATCAAATCCTCTCTCTATGATCCTTCCATACTCTCTAAGGGCTGCCATTGCGCTTATTGCCCTATCTGGTGCGCGGTAAACTGGTATTCCCTTCTTCTGTAACCATTCTGCTGCCCTTTCCGTTACCTCACCACCAACGTAGGAAACGGTTATGGGCTTCGTTGCTCTATTACAGTTTGTTGCTGCATAAATTTCCATGGAAAGTTCCTGAGGATCGGAAATCGCTGTCTCGCAATAAAGAATAGTGATACCATTTACCCATGGATGTTCAAGCGCTATTTTTATTGCATTACTGTACCATTCCGCTGTTGCCTCACCCGTCAGATCAACAGGGTTCTTGGCACTTCCAAAATCTGGCATTATTTCCTTGAGTTTTTGTTTAAGATCCTCGGGAGGATCCTTCAATGGAATACCATATTTTTCAGCCGCATCCGTTGCAAGAACACCAACACCACCACCATTCGTTATAATTAAAAGATTTTCTCCTTTCATGGGTGGCTGGAGTGAAAGGGCAAGGGATCTATCGAATAGATCATCAAGAGTATAAGCCTGAACCACACCTGCCTGCTTAAATGCTGCAGAATATACCTTACCTGAACCCGCAAGTGAACCTGTATGTGATGCTGCTGCAACAGCTCCCCTCTGTGAAACACCGGATTTCAATGCAACTATTGGCTTATCAAGTATTCTTTTACAAACATCAATGAACTTCCTCCCATTCTTTATACCTTCAACATAGAGCGATATGCATGCTGTGTCCGGATCGTTTCTGAAATAATCTATAAGATCAGCAAAATCAAGATCGCTCATATTACCTATACTTATTAAATAGGACATACCTACCCTGTCAACCCAGGTTCTTGCATCAAGTGCAATCAAAAGGGCACCGCTCTGTGAGATCATCGTTATTTTTCCAGGGTAAGGAAGGTAAGGTCCAAAGGATGCGTTCATTTTCATTGGGTTGCTCATTATGCCAACAATGTTGGGACCAAGAAGTCTCATATTATATTTCCTTGCTATTTCAACGATCTTTTCCTCAAGATCCTCCCTTCCAATCTCACTGAACCCTGAAGCTATAACTGCAACACCCTTCACACCTTTTTTACCACACTCCTCTATCACCTGTGGTGTAATTGCTGCTGGAACGGTAATTACAGCAAGATCAACGTCATCAGGAATATCAAGAACACTGTGGTAACATTTTAAACCAAGAATTTCATCGGCCTTCGGATTTACGGGATAAATCTTTCCTTGATATTTAGAATCCAAAAGATTTTTAACTACACTTTGACCTATTGCATGGGGATCCCTTGATGCACCTACAATTGCTATCGATTTTGGTTTGAACATTGGATCCAGATTGTCCATAAACATACACCTATGATCCCTAATACTTTCAGGTTAATTTTATTTTTTATCCACTTTTTCCTAACTCATACTTTGCTTATTGTCGAAGTATTCCAGGGTTACTGTCTTCTGTTCCCCCGTCAACATATCTTTAATTTTAAGTGTTCCAGTTTTAGCTTCTTCGTCACCAACAATTATTATAAACTTTGCTCCAATTTTATCAGCATACCTTAACTGCCATGAGAGACTTTTTCCAGTAAGGTCAATATCTGTAATATATCCTCTCCTTCTAAGTTCCTTTAAAATTTTGATTCCATATTTTCTATTATTACCCTGAATTGCGATAAAATAGTCAACACTTTCATCATATTTTGGCCATAAACCCTCCCTTTTCAACAATAATTCAAGAACCGCATCACCCATACCGAAACCTACTGCCGGTACCTTTTCACCACCAAAAAGTTCAACCACATTATCGTACCTTCCACCTCCAAGTATCGCCCTGAATTCACCTTTTTTATCATGTGCTTCAAAAACAATACCTGTGTAATATGCAAGTCCCCTTACAATTGAAAAATCAAAAATGAATTCACCATAACCATATTCTATCAAAAATTCCTGAAGATTACATAATGTTTCCATTCTTGGTTCATATCCAATGATTGAAGAAACAGTCTTTTCAATATCATTGAAATTCCCTTTCACACCTATTATTTTTAAAATTTCCTTTGCTATTTCATCACCATTTATGGAAGAGAGATCCCTGTAAAATGTTTCCTCATCAACCTTACCCATCCTATCTATGACCCTTAATGTTTTTTCAACTTCAACAACACCCAATTTCAAGAGAATTTTTTCCATCAATTCCCTGTCGCTTATCCTCATCACATACTTTCCTTTCAAACCTAAGGAATCAAGGATTGCCATGGCAAGTGAAATGACCTCAGCATCCGATGCTATGTTATCTGATCCAAAAATATCAGCATTGTACTGATAAAATTCCCTCAACCTTCCTGACTGGGGTTCCTCATACCTCCATAATTTTGGTATTGAAAACCATTTTATTGGTTTTAAAAAATTTTTCCTCTGTGCAACCATTCTTGAAACTGATGGTGTGATTTCCGGTACAAGTGTTATTTCCCTACCTCCCTTATCAACAAAAGAAAAAGTTTGTTTAACAATCTCCTCACCGCTCTTTATTTTGAATATTTCAAGGGGTTCAACACTGGGAGTCTCAATTTCCTTGAAATTAAAACTTCTTGAAATTTCTCTCATTTTATTGAAAATTTTAACTCTTGGCACCATTTCTTCAGGATAGAATTCCCTGAATCCTTTGAGTTTCTGGAGATTTTCCATTTTTTTCACCATCACTCTTAAATCTTTACATAGATTAAAACATTTTTTATTTAAAGCTATTTTTTGAGATTCTGCCAGTACACAAAGATGGCTCCGATAGATTTTTGGCTTTAATAAGCCCACAAAAAAAATATAGATAAAATGGTATATAAAATAATACGCTCTCATTACCTTTTTATGGAATTATTCACCATAATGTAAAAACTAAATGATCATGAAAATTTCAGCATTAAAATGTTTTGAAATTTAATTTAAAAAGCGCATTATGAAAATCTCTAAATTTATATCGTAGTTTATATTACTTCTTTTTAGGACTGACAGAAATGACAGAAATAACAGCTGTTCAAATATTTTATTTCTTCGCTATTCTGGGATTTATTCTTGTAGTTGCAAGGTTCCTTGGATTTTTGGGGGAAAGGCTTTTTGGTCTTCCAACAGTTTTGGGGGAGATTATTACAGGTATTATAATTGGACCATTTGCTCTGGGTTATTACATATTTCCAACAGAGGGAATTTTTACTCCTTTAACAACACAGACACCTGTCCCAACAACCTTATACATGTTCGGACAGGTTGGTGTTGTTATTCTTCTGTTTTACATTGGGCTTGAGAGTGATATTAAAAGATTTATAAAAGGATCTTTTTATGGTATCATTACAGCCATATCGGAAGGTACAATGTCATTCCTTCTCGTTACTCTTTTTGTATATTGGTATAGTAAAGATTTATTGACTTCACTTTTTATGGGTGCTATTTTAGCAAGTACATCTATAGGTATAACAGTTAGAGTACTAAAGGACATGAAAAAATTGGATTCAAAGGAAGGAATGGGAATACTTGTAATAGGAGTTTATGATGATATAATAGGCATAATTTTCTTTATAACTGTAATGAATATAGCTTCAAACAAATTTAGCATTCAATCTATTATTCTTACCATAATTGAAGTGATAGTTTTTATTGTAATTTTCATAATTATTGGTACGAAGCTAAATAGATGGATTTCCAGAACCTTAGGTCTATTTAAACATAGAGAAACAAGATTTGCAATAGTTATAACTATACTATTTTTATTGACTGTTCTTACCATTCAACTCGGTCTTACAATGGTCCTTGGATCTTTCATTTTTGGTCTGGCACTTTCAAAGATTAAACAGAAGGATGAGATCCTTGAAGATCTAAAAGGTTTATTCGATTTTTTTGTCCCCATTTTCTTTGTTACAGTTGGTATGATGATGAATTTGGCAAATATAATTCCAAGTCTTGTTGTTACATTAATAATATTTGTTGGTGCATATCTAGGGAAAGTTGTGGGCGCTTCAATACCATCAATGTATTTTGGTTTTTCAGTTAAAGAATCTTTCAGGATAGGTAATGCATTATTGCCACGTGCGGAGGTACCTCTGGTTGTATCATCCATAGCACTTGTTCAGGGTTTTATTTCAGAACAATTTTATAATGTATCCATACTTATGGTTTTATTAACTATAATACTGGGCCCAATACTGTATGTGAGACTTTCAAAGGAGGCAGAAAATGAAGGGAACAATACTGAGAAGGAAATACATTCAGAGAATAACAGGTAAGAATGCTTTTATAATTACACCAAAAAATAGGTATTCAAGATTACTTTCCGAAAACCTAAATTTTTCTTATTTGTTAATATTTAATGATGATGTAAAATTCATAATTCATCCCTCACAGGATGATGGTTCACTTTCAAAAGAAAATGTTGTAATAACAACAGATCCGGCGGGAAAGGTGAAGGAAATAATAGGTGATAAAAAATTATTTTCATGTGAAAGGATAGAGGAACTAAAAACGGAATTCATAAATGTGGATAACATTTTCAGAAAACCCTATAAGGATGAGATAAAAATAATAAAAGAGGGTTATGAATTGCTTGATGAAGCGTTTGGAAGTGCTTTGAAGAAAATTTTTATTGGAATGAAAGAATATGAAATAAGGGCAGAATTTGAATACGAATTGATTAAAAGAGGTTTCGATGGTTTTGTTTATCCAAGCGTGGTACTTTCGGGTGAAAGATCTTCCTTTCCCATATCATTCACATCTAACAATGTGTTTAAAGAGAACAATGTCCTCCAGATTGATCTATCTCCCATTTACAGAGGTTTTGGTCTTCACATGTCCAGGGTTTTATTCTCTTCCCTAACAGATGAAATTGAAAATGCCTGGAGGATATACAATAAATCCTTTAACATCATTGAGGATCTTTTGAAACCTGGAACATTTTCATCAAGAATAGATGAAAGAATTAGATCTTATCTTTCAGAAAAGGGTTTTCAATATTTGCATTACACAGGTTTTCCTCTCTATAACTTTTCAAAACCTTATATATATCCAGATTCAGGAGATTCATTGGAAAGAGACATGATTTTTGTTATTTCCCCCGGTCTTTATGTTAAAAATAAGTACGGATTCAGGGTTAAAAGGACTGTTAGGATAACAGATCATTCATTTGAAACACTGGATAAATTCGGTACAGAATAAACTATTTATACAAATGAAACTTTTGGTCAACCATGGGATTCAGCAAAGATCCTTCTGAAATTTTAAGAAAGGAAAAATTCACAAAAGAGGAAATTAGGATGGCAATAAGGAATGATATTTCTGCAGAGATTGATGCAATGAATTTCTATCTAACACAGGCATCATTGATTGATGATGACCTTGTTAGGAAAGTTCTCCTCGACATAGCCATGGAAGAGAAAGTTCACCTTGGAGAATTTCTAACACTTTTGAAAAAACTTGATGATGAACAGGTAAAGGCAATAGAAAAAGGTGAAGAGGAAGTTAAGGAGATGGAAAAATATTGAATCATGCTATCCTGGATCGATATTAATGGTAAAATAATACTTTTAGCAAAAACCATAAGGGTATTTTCCTATGGTTTCATAAGTATAATATTACCATATTATCTGAAAAGTCTTGGTTATTCCGCAACAGTAGTTGGTATTATTGTTACAATTGCCGTATTATCAAACGCAATTTTTAATATAATTGTGGGTAAATATGGTGAAATTATTGGAAGAAACAGAACACTCAGAATTTTTTCCATATTTATGATAATTTCATCAATTCTTCTTCTCATACCAAATATTATTACAATTATTTTAGCTGCAATTTTCGGTATAATAAGCGTTACGGGAACAGAAACAGGACCATTTTTAAGTGTTGAACAATCGGCACTGACAAAGTTTATAGGGGATGAAAAAAGAACACTTCTCTTTTCAATTTACAATTTTCTTGGATATTCCGCCGCATCACTGGGTGCACTTTTCCCAAATGTGCCATTCTATTTTCTCCCAAAAAGTTATTCCTATGAATCAATGATAATACTTTACGGCTTTGTTGGTTTGATCCTTTATTTCCTTTACTGGAAAATTGGCGAATCAATTGAAATAAATGTTGAAAGGAAAAATGTCAGGATTTCGGATGAAACAAAGAAAAGGATAATAAAATTGTCACTGCTTTTCTCCATGGATGCATTTGGTGGAGGTTTCATTCTTCAATCCCTACTTGTTCTTTGGTTCAATTACAGATTTGGATTGAACATAGAGACACAAACCTGGATATTCTTTGGTGCGGGAATTATAACAGCAATATCATTTTTCCTTGCCGAAAGAATTGCGAGAAAGATTGGCCTTCTAAACACAATGGTTTTCACACATATACCATCAAACATTTTTCTTTTACTCATTGCCTTTTCAACAACACCCGTAATGGCTATTATTCTTCTATTCCTGAGGCAATCACTTTCACAGATGGATGTCCCAACAAGACAATCCTATACAATGGCAATAGTTAAGCCTGAGGAAAGAACAGCAACTGCTTCAATAACAAACATCCCAAGGAGCATAAGTCAGGCAGGAAGCCCATATTTATCATCATATGCAATAAGCATAGGCAGTTATTCCATACCATTCATTCTCTCAGGATCAATCAAAATAATCTACGATATTCTGATTTTCCTTACCTTCAGAAAAATAAAACCGCCGGAAGAAAAATAAATATAATGATGTACATTTCAAAATTCAATGGACAGGTATGTTATTGATCCATGGGTTTCACACCAGTATAAGGATTACAAAAAATTGAGGGATGAGTTTGGTATTGAACCATTCGATTTCCAGATCCCTGAACTTAAGGGTATATTCACAAGGGGTGTAATATTTGGGCATAGAGGCTTTCAATCGGTTTACAATGCCATAAAAAAGGGAAAGAAATTTACAATTCTTACAGGTTTAATGCCTTCTGGCAAGATGCATCTTGGCCATAAACTTGTTATTGATCAGATGATAAATTATCAGAAGATTGGGGCAAAGGGATACATTGCTGTTGCAGATCTTGAAGCATATGCGACAAGGAATATAAGTCTGGAAAAGGGTTATGAAATTGCAATAAGGGATTATGTCCCAAATTATCTTGCCCTTGGTGTTGATCCCCAAAAAACACAGGTATATTTTCAATCAAAGAGAAAAAGTGTTATTGATCTTGCATTATTATTCCAGAAAAGGATTAACCTTAACGAAATGAAGGAAATTTACGGTTTTAAGGATGATTCCAACCTTCTTCATATTGAATCACCTTTAATTCAGCTTGGTGATATTCTACATGTACAGCTTGATAAGTATGAAGGGTCATGTCCAACGGTTGTTCCTGTTGGTGTGGATCAGGATCCGCACATAAGGCTGGCAAGGGAACTTGTTAAAAGGAACAGAATATACAGTATTGTTGAACAGGATGGTAGAATTGTCATATTCTACAAGGGTGATGATACGGAAAATTTTATATCAAAAGCAAAAGAAAAACTTAAAGGCATAGGTTTTGAAAAATTCAGGGAGAATATTCCATATAAAGCTCTTTACATTGATGATTCATCAACTGAAAGTAAATACGTTATTGAGGAAGTTATGAGTGAGGTTGAGAAGGAATTCGGTGGATTTGGTTTCTTTGAGCCAAGTTCCACATATCACAGATTCATGAGCGGTCTCAACGGTGGAAAGATGTCATCATCGGATCCATCAAGCTACATTTCAATTGATGAAGATCCAAATGTAGCTACAAAAAAGGTAATGAACGCAAAAACTGGAGGAGCCGCTTCAGCCGAAGAGCAGAGAAGGGTTGGTGGCAAACCTGAGGAGTGTTCAGTGTATGAATTATACCTTTATCATCTCGCCCAGGATGATAATTATCTTAGAGAAGTTTACAGATCTTGCAGATCCGGTGAAAGGTTATGCGGTGAGTGTAAAAGGGAGGCTGCGGAATTACTGAAAAATTTTCTAATAGATCTGAAGGAAAAAAGGGAAGAAAGGGAGCATCTAGTTAAGGAAATAGTGAAAAACGATTAGAACAAAATTTAAGAATAATTTTAATTTAAAGTTAAAAAGGTGGAATGGATGAGGATCCTTGTTTGCGTTGCATGGCCCTATGCGGATGGACCATTACATCTTGGTCATCTATACGGTGCTTATTTACCCGCGGATATTTTTGCAAGGTACCACAGAATGATAGGTGATGAAGTTCTTATGGTATCCGGGAGCGATGAACATGGTACACCCATCACATTTGTTGCAGAAAAGGAGCACGTTTCACCGAAGGACATTGCGGATAGGTACCATGAAATAAACAAAAGGATATTCGATCAACTTGGTATAAGTTTCGATAACTATTCAAGAACATCATCAGATAACCATAAGGAGGTTGTGAAAAATTTCTTTCTGAAACTTTACGAAAAGGGTTACATTTATCCTTCAAAAATGATTTCCCCCTACTGCCCGAACTGTAAAAGATTTTTACCCGACAGGTATGTTGAAGGAACATGCCCCTATTGCGGTTATGAGCATGCAAGGGGTGATCAGTGCGATAACTGCGGCAGGACACTCGATCCACAGGAACTCATTAATCCGAGATGCAGAATATGCGGTGCAACACCTGAGTTTAAAGAAACCGAGCATTTATTCTTCAGATTAAGTTCATTCGAGGAGGATCTTAAAAAATGGCTTGAGGATAAGACATACTGGAGGGATAATGTTAAGAATTTCACATACAATTTTATAAAATCAGGATTGAAGGACAGGGCGGTAACAAGGGATATTGAATGGGGAATAGATGTACCCATACCTGGATTTGAAAATAAAAAGATATATGTGTGGTTTGAGGCGGTTATAGGATACCTTTCATCAACAATAGAGTACGGTAAAAAGGTGGGCAATGAGAATCTATGGAAGGTTTACTGGCTCGACAAAAACACAAGGCATTACTATTTTATTGGGAAAGATAACATTCCATTCCACACAATAATATGGCCTGCCATGTTAATGGGGCATGGTGAATTAAACCTACCATACGATGTTCCCGCAAACGAATACCTGAACCTGGAAGGAAAGAAATTTTCAAAGAGTTCAAACATTGGAATATTTTTACCAGAAATACTTTCAAAGTACGATCCGGATATGGTTAGATTTTATGCTGCCCTTAACCTGCCGGAACAGCACGATTCAGACTTTTCCTGGAACGATTTCTATCTGAAGGTAAATGGTGAACTGATAGACAAATTTGGAAACTTTGTTCACAGGGTATTAACATTCACAAAAACAAGGGTTGGAAAAATACCCATGAGGGGAGAAATGGATGAGGATGATTTCCTGGCTTTGAATATGATACGTGAGACAGGGGAAAAAATGGCGGAGCATTTCAAAAATGTTGAACTGAAGAAGGCAATAAAAGAATGGTTGAACCTCGTTTATTTTGGGAACCAATACTTTGATAGATCGGCACCATGGGATCTCATAAAAGAGAATGAGAAAAAATGCTGGACAAAGCTAAACGTATCATTGCAGATTGTGAAGGCTCTGGCAATATACGGTTATCCATTCATTCCATTCACATCACAGAAAATATGGAACATGCTTGGATACAAGGATAAAATTGAAAATTACAGGTGGATTGAGGCATTAACACCAATTGGTGAGACAGCCTTACAGGAACCAAAGATACTTTTCAAAAAACTTACACAGGATGAAATAAGTGAATGGAAGAAGGTTGATATAAGAACAATAAAAATAGTTGATGTTATGGATCATCCCAATGCTGACAGGCTTTATTTGTTAAAGGTTTCACTTGGAAATGAAGAGAGGACACTTGTTGCCGGTCTTAAGAAACATTATCGCCCTGAGGAGCTCATGGGTAAATATGCCCTGATGGTTTATAACCTTGAGCCTGCGGAGATAAGGGGAATTGTTTCACAAGGTATGATCCTTGCCGCTGATGATGGAAATACAGTTTCACTCCTCGTGCCAACAGAAAAAATTGAGGGAAAAAAGGTACTCGCAAACAATTATGAAAGTACGGTGGAATCAAAGATATCACATAAGGATTTTATGAAGATGAATTTTGAAATTGCTAGGTTGAAAATCAATGAAAGGATCCTTGCGGAGGGAAATAGAATTCATAAAATAGATTATAACATTGATAAAAAGTATGATGGTCTTTTAACGGTGATTTATCTTGAGAAAAACAGACCTTATATATTGAGAACAGACAATGGAATCATAACACTTGACAGAGATGTTAATTTAAACGCAAAAGTGAAATAGAATGAAATTTGATATTCACATACATTCAAAATATTCAAACGATGGTGTTCTGGAAATAAATGAAATAATAAAAATTGCAAAAAAGGTTGGGCTCGATGGAATAGCGATAACGGACCATAATTCCATGGAGGCTTACAGAAAAATTGAAAGCAAAGATATTGAAATAATAAAGGGTGTTGAAATATCAAGCGCATCCGGGCATATTATCGCGCTGAACATCAATGAAATTATACCGAAAGGGTTGAGTGTTGATGAGACCATAGAAAGGATACATGAGCAGGGTGGAATAGCGATAGCAGTTCATCCATACAGGTTCTGGAGCGGTTTGGGTGAAAAAAACATAGTTGGAAAAAAGTTTGATGTTATTGAGGTGCTGAACGGAAGATGTAAAAAGTTGAATAACCGGAAGGCAATGGATCTTGCCCAAAGGTTAAGCAAACCATTTTCAGCAGGAAGTGATGCACATTTTGCAGGTGAGATAGGAAGAGCTTACATAATAAGTGATGGGGATCCAATTGAAAATATCATAAAAAAGGATGTAAGGGTTGATGGAAGTTCAAGGGATTTCTTTGGAACAATTAAATATGTGACAAATACGATTTATCACTGGGCGGGGAGAGGATTCAGGAGAATTTGATCATGGGCCTATATGCATCATCTCAAAGTACTGGTCATAGTTTTCAAACTGAAGAATTAATTCCCTCTCAGATTTCAGGAAATAGTAATGTGACATTTCCACAGAGGAAAGGTAAAGCATTATTGCCTTTTTCTCATCATCGAACCTTTTTGATAGATCCTCATAGAACTTTGATGATGCAAGTTCAGCGTCCATTGCCTGCGTTATAAGCTTTGAAATTGGATCCTTTTCAGTCACAGTGACCCTGGGTAATGGCACCTCTGTACTTTCGGGTATGTTTATCTTTTCTCCGGGGAATTTCATTTTGATTATATTTTCAATCAATTCTCTGTGCTTTTCCTCTTCCTTTGAAAGAAATTCAAATTTTTCCTTCAACAGTGCGTTTTTTACATTTTCCGATGCCTTTTTGTATATGTCCCTTGAATCTATTTCCGATCTAAGGGCCATTTCCAACAATTCCTTTAAAGATGCCATAATATTTGATATGTCAAATACTATTTAGATTTTTTGTATTTTTATAATTGCTGGAATATTGGTTTGTAGATTATTAGAGATATTGTTAATAAAATAATTAAAATTAATGATTCCGTTATCCCTACCCATTTTATTTTTAGCCTTTTTATTCCCAGCGGTATCCTTACCAAGGAAAGTGAGAAAATTGCATTCATTGGATTAAGAAAAATAAAAAATATGGGAATAATGTTATATAAAAGGTAAAAACTATTTTTTCTTATTATTGATCTAACGGTAAACTCTGATCCCACCATAAAGAGGAAAAGGAAAATTGAATAAACATAGGTGTTATGTGAAAAGTAAATTGAAGTTATATAAAAATTTAAAACCATACCAACTATTCCAGTTATTGCCTTAAGGTATGATCTTTTGAAAATTCCATTTTTGAAAATGTAAACAAGAAGGAAAAATGCATAGGGGATGATGAAATAATAAAAAATTAATATGGAAATTATTGAAAATATGAAGGATATGAAAAGTGCAATTTTATCAATTCCTTTTTTAAAATCCATGGCTATTAAACCCGATAACAGTGGAATCCAGAAAATTAATACATAAATATTTTTGTAAAGAAACAATGAAAATAGGAAGAGTGAATATGTGGTTATCCAAGCACCGTACTCTATTTTCATTGGTAACTGCAATTTTCACGTTATATTTATTTATTTTTTCTACTTTTTTTCTTCATGAACTTTATAAAGAAAATTGTTGATGAATTTAAAAATAAAAGAATAATTGGCATTGATCTTGCCGGTTCATCGAAAAGGGAAACAGGTTTAAGTTTCCTTCATGGATACAATGCTGAAATAAATTCATTAAAAAGTGATGCAGAAATAATTTCATTTACCCTTGATTTTAAGCCCGATTTAATTGCAATAGACGCACCACTTTCTTTACCGGAAGGAAGATGCTGTACCTGGGAAAAATGTTCATGCAGCGTTCATGGAATAATGAGGGAAAGTGACAGGGAGCTGATAAGAATGGGTATAAGGGCATATCCAACACTTATAGAGAGTATGAGACCATTGACAAGGAGAGGTATTAACCTTTCAGTTTTATTGAGATCAATGAATTTTGATGTTATTGAAACCTATCCGCATGGTATAAAAATCATGCTTGGTTTACCCAGGGAAATGGAAAAGATTCTGGAAATTTTTTCAAACACAGGTTTCAATTTTATTTATAAAAAATTAAGTAAACATGGAATTGATTCATTCCTTTCAGCCATTGTCGGATACTTTTATTTATCAGGAAATTTTATTGAAATTGGCAAGAAAAATGAAGGAAAAACAATTTTACCAAAGATAAGGGTAAAAATTTAATGGAAATAGAAATTTAAATACCTATATTTTTTACATACCTACATGGATGATTTAATTTTGAGTTTTAAAAGCTCAATAGAAGAGGCAAATGGTAAATGTTACATTATTGAAAAAATTGATGAAATTTCTGACATAATTCTTGAAATAACTGAAAATTTCAAAAACGTTTTCATACATAACATTAATGATATTTTAGGAGAATATGTAAAAAATATTTTGAAAAATAGTGGTAAAAATGTTATGACAATTGAGGATATGAAAAGGGATCCTGGGAAAATTGAAATTGGCATAACAGGTGCACATGCAATGGCTGCAGAATCGGGATCAATAATATTTTATGAAGATGGTGTTCTTACAGCCTTTACATCCTTCCTTCCGGAAAAACATATTGTTATAGAATATTCCGATAAAATTTTTCCGGAAATACTTGATGCTCTTGATTATGTTGTTAAAGAATCCGGCAAAATGCCATCATACATTCAGATAATACAAGGCCCGAGCTATACTGGTGATATTGAAAAGAAAATAGTGAGACCTTCACATGGACCCAAGGAATTCCATGTTTTAATTGTTAAGAGGTGAATAAAATGATTTTTGAAGAGGTTCATAAAAAAATTCTCAATGCCCTTGAGGATCAGGATCTAAGGAATGGATCATACATAGGAACGAAATTTGAAATAATTAACAGAAGGGATGCAATTAAAAGACACACATATATTGAAGAATGGGCAAATGAAACAAGGAAAAATAAGGAATATGCAATTGAAAATGTTGATGAGCTTATATTAAAATTCAAAGAAAATTTTGAGAAAAATGGCGGTCATTTCCATTATGCAAAAGATGGGGATGAAATGAAGAACATTGTTCTAAAAATAATTGGTGAAGGTAAAACAATTGTTAAAAGCAAAAGTCTTGTTGGTGAGGAGATTGAACTGAGGCAGTTTCTTGAAGGTAAGGGAATAAGGGTATACGAGACGGATCTTGGAGAATTCCTTGTACAGTTAACAAACGGAAAACCAGCACATATGGTCACACCCGCTGTAAACATGACAGAAGGGAGGGCTAAATCCGTTCTGGAAAAGAATCTCAAGGTTGAACTAAGTGATGTAACATCAATGGTTCTTGCAGTAAGAAAATTCATGCGTGAAAAGTTCCTTAACGCTGATGTTGGAATTATTGGAGCTAACGCACTTTCAGCTGAGACGGGTTCTGTCGTTTTTGTAACAAATGAGGGTAACGGTGCACTTACATCAACAATTCCAAAAAAATTGATTGTCATTACATCCATTGAAAAAATATATCCAAAATTAAATGATGCCATAAAGGCTTCAATTGTCCAGACAGTATACGATGGGTTCAAGAAAACATCGTACATTCACATAATAAATGGACCATCAAGAGAGGATATAGGTCCTGAGGAATTGCATATAGTTATCATGGACAACAACAGGAAAAGTGCAAGGGAAACGTTTCTGAAGGAAACACTTTACTGTATTAAATGTGGATCATGTCAGCTATCCTGCCCCGTTTTCCAGGTTATTGATGGTGCATGGGGCGATATATATACTGCAGCAATAGGAATACCATGGACGGCAATAACAGGTTCAAGGGAAAAGGCAAAGGCATTATCCTTTTTCTGCCTGGGTTGTGGAAGATGCAGGGAAGTATGCCCCATGAAAATAGACATACCTGAACTAATTAGAAAAATTAAATCTATCTGATTTACAAAATGTCAATTTTTAATTAAAAAAATTAAAATATTGTTTTTCGATTTAAACATCTGATGAAAAAATTAAAGAAAAACATTGTGGATGATATTTCCTTCGGTGCAATAGTGAAAATAAGGGATGATCTTTTATCAATGCAGAGGCAGGGGAAAAAGGTATACAGGATGGAGTCGGGCGACCCATCATTTGATGTTCCTGAGCATGTTAAAAATGCAATCATTGATGCTTTAAAAAATAACAGAACACATTATACGGATTCAACGGGAATACCTGAATTAAGAGAGGCAATTGCACAGAAACTTCATAGAAAAAATGGAATTAATGCAACGAAGGATGAAGTGCTTGTAACAAACGGTGGTATGAATTCATTGTATGTAACATTCCGTGCACTGCTTTCAAAGAATGAAAAGGTGATCATACCCGATCCCATGTGGACAGAGATTGGTGAAAACATAAAGCTTTCCCTTGGCATTCCTTTGCCCGTTGATGTATTCAACTATGTTGAAAATATTGAAGGTATGAATTTAAAGAACGTAAGGGCAATATTTATAAATTCACCACACAACCCAACTGGTAAGGTTTTTTCAGAAAATGAAATAAGAAAAATTGTTAATATTGCATCAGAGAATGGAATTTTTATTGTCAGTGATGAAGCCTATGAGGATGTGATTTTTGATAATTTAAAACACTTCAGTCCGGGATCAATTTATGAAAATACCATTTCACTTTATTCAATGTCAAAGAGCTATGCAATGAGCGGCCTGAGAATAGGTTATGCGCACGTGAAAAATGAAACTTTAAAGGAAAGAATGAAAAAGTTGTTGAGATGTACCATAAACGGTGTAAATTCAATAACACAATATGGTGCTCTTGCTGCACTTCAGGGGCCACAGGATTACGTATCCATTATGAAGGATGAGTACCAGAAAAGGAGGGATATCCTTTACGGTTACTTGAAAAATTCAAGTTACCTTGATCCATATTTACCACAGGGTGCATTCTATATGTGGAATAAAATAAAGGAATACCCTGAAGGTGTGAAGGATAGCTGGGAAATGAGCGAATACATTCTTAAAAAAACAGGTGTTGGTTCCACCCCAGGCCCTGTTTTCGGACAAGGTGGTGAAAATCATATAAGGTTTGCATTCAGTATTGAAACTGAAAAGGTAAGGGAAGCAGGTGAATTACTATCAACATTATGATTCAAATCTTTTTCTTACATTTTTCTCTCAACGGACAGTTATCACATCTTGGAACTTTTCTGCAGTATTCCTTCCCCAATTTTACAAGTAATGCATGGAATTCCTGGAGATCCTTAACATTTTTGTTAAAAGTTTCTTCAACCAATTTTCTGACATTCTCATAATTTTTCTTATCCTCATTATCAATAATGCCGTATCTTTTAAAAATTCTTAAAGTGTAGGCATCAACAACAAAGTATGGTTTATCCATGGCATACAAAAGGATTGAATCCGCTGTTTCCATTCCAATTCCCTTTATGTTCAATAAAAATTCCCTTTCACCATTCTCAAGAAAATTCTCAAATGTTCCATATTCCTCTTTAATCTTAATTACAAGGTTTTTCAACCTTTGGGCCTTCTGTTTATAAAAACCCGAGGATCTTATTTTTTCCTGAAGAACATTTTCATCAACATTCAGAATTTTTTCAAATTCCAGAAGATTATTCTCTTTAAGTTCTTTGATTGATTTTTCAACGTTTTTCCATGAAGTATTCTGTGTGAGTACTGCACCAACAACAATTTCAAATTTTGTTTCACCAGGCCACCAGTGCTGCGGCCCGAAACTTTCGAAAAGTATATTGTAAATATTCTTTATTTCATTCATTCTTTTGTTTTTTCAATGAACTCTTCAGTCAATTTTTTTACATCCTTGTTTGCAGGAATAATCAATGACCAGAAATGTCTTGAATCGTAGGGAAAAAGAACAACGTATCCCTCCTGCCCTTCCATATATATCTGTGTTGGTTCCCTGTATTTCATTTCACCATAAACAGTTACCGCAGCACCATATATTGTTGCGCACATTACGGAGAATGTTTCCTTATCTATACCGTCAGGTAGGATATTCTTAACAACCGTACCATCCTTCCTGATCAACGCTGCCCCGATCAAACCTAGTTCTTGAACAACCTGATCCGGATTCATAACATGTCACATTCTATCAATTTTCATTCTACTAAATTATAATTTCTTTAATAAACTTTTCCAAAATTTATATTTCGGTTGTAACAATTATTCTATCTTTGAGCAATAAAATTGTATGTTCGTGCTGCGAAACCGTACCTTTTGCTTTCTCCTTTAGAATAGGGAATCTGTAAATATCCTTACTTTTCATAACAATATCCATTATATGCTCTGGATCCCTGAAATCCCTGTAGATCCATCTTGTTGAAAATGGTAGATTATTATATTCTTCAAAAATCCTTTTTGTTTCATCATTTATTCTTATAACCTGGGCAATGTTTCCAAATTTTGTTTCCTTTACGTAACCGGATCCATCAGTTGCAAAGGGTTCAATCGCTATAGCCATGTCTGAATAGAGAGATTTCCTTGATCCATCATTGTAGTTGGGTATGGATATTCCTGCGTGTAGAACAAATTTTGATACCTGATGGCCTGTAAGGTTGTATATTGGTTTATAACCGAAGGATTCAATAACCCTTTCAATAATTGATCCCAGTTCCCATGTTTCAATACCAGGTCTTATGGAATTTATAACCGTTCTGAGTGCTGTCTCTGATGCCATGGATAAACTCTTTTTATCGTTTCCTCCAATCTCTATTGTAATTGCCGTATCTGCAATGTAACCATCCACATGCGCACCCAGATCAAGCTTTACAACATCACCCTTTTTGAATATTCTGTTATCATTCCTTGATGGTGTATAATGCGCTGCCTCATCATTAACACTTAAATTCACAGGGAATGCGGGTTTTGCACCACTTTTTATAATAAAACTCTCTATTTCATCGGCCACATCCTCTGCCCTTTTTCCCTCCTCTATTAAATTCTTACCCAGTTTAATGGCCTCTCCGGCTATTCTTCCTGCCTTTATGTACTTTTCTATTTCATTCTGATCCATAAATTTCCATCACCTTTTTAAATGGTACCGCACCTTCCCTTATAAGCCTTGGTTTTTGTGATGTTAGATCTATCACAGTTGATGGTATACCAAGGCAGGATCCACAGTCCACATATATTTTAATTCTCTCACCAAGCTGTGAATATGCATCCACAACATTTACAGGATTCTTTCCTCCATGTTTGTTTGCGCTTGTGATCGTTATGGGCCCTATTTTTTCAACTATTTTTCTTATTATTTCATTTTTTGGGAATCTTATACCAACCGTTTCACCAACAAGGTTATATGGTATTTTTTTATTTTTTAGCACAAAGGTAACAAGGTATCCCCAATCCTCTTTTATTATTTTTTCAACAAGAGGATGAGGATACACATAATCTTGAATGTTATTAAAATCAAAAAGGGCAACGGGAACGGGTACATCCTTTTTTCTACCCTTTATTTCATAAATTTTTTCAGCATTATCTGAAAAAACCCAGATAGAAAGTGCATAAAGAGTATCGGCTGGAATAACAGCAAAATCATGTTTTAAATACTCTGAAAGATCATCAACATTAACATCATTACACTTATAGATCACAGCGCCGCCGGTCGGATTCGAACCGACGACCACTCGGTTAACAGCCGAGCGCTCCACCGGCTAAGCTACGGCGGCACATTTGGAAAAGAATGTAAAAGATCTATTAAACTTTTTTCTTGATGAAAAGATAAAGATTAAACATTAATACCTATAATCATTTTACCAAATATGTTGATCAAATTAATTGGATCGGATTACGACAGGGTTCTCACAGATGAAAATTTGAACTTTGACTTTTCCCTTTTGCCCCTGATAGAGAAAATAAGGGAAAAGGGTGTAAAGTTTGGCATTATTACTGGAAGAAGATGGAGAAAGATGGAAAACATTAGGGATTATTTTGATTTCATTGTTTATGAGAACGGTTATTTCCTCTACAACGGCTCGCACAAAAAACTTTTTAACGAAAAACACGAAAATATTGTGAAAAATGTTAGGAAAATTCTTGAGGAGAATGGTATGGAATATATAAGCGGTGAAATGATCATTTCCCTGTCAATTGAAAAGATTGATGAATTGAAAAGAATTTTTTCCGATTTCAAAGAAATAAAATTCGTTACAAATGTTGACAGTGTTATGATTCTACCTTTGGAAATTGACAAGGGCTGGGGTTTTAAGAATGTTCTTGAATTTTATAAAATTAAGAGTGATGAGGCAGGTGTAATGGGTGATGGTGAAAATGATCTGCCCATGTTTGAAATTGCAAAATACAGGTTCACTGTTGGAAACTCTATTGAAAGTCTTGTAAAAATATCAACATTCCATTCAGAAAAGAAATATTCTGAAGGATCCATGGAAATTTTGAAACATGTTCTGGAAAATATTTATTAGTTGTTTTCAATTGTGATTTAAATGCTTGTTGAAATAATAAACGCTCTGTGGTACATGCTTCCCGCATATGTTGCAAATCCTGCGGCCGTTTTATTCAAGGGTAAAACGCCCATGGATTTTGAAAAAAAATTTTTTGATGGTAGGAGAATACTCGGTAAGGGAAAAACCTGGAGGGGTTTCTTCGGCGGAATATTTTCAGGGTACATTGTTGGAATTATTGAAAATATTATTGGGTATTTTATCAAAAATCCCTATTTTCCACCATTTTCGCATGATTTAAGCATGTTCATCATTCCCCTGGTTATATCCGCAGGATCGATGATAGGTGATGCAACGGGTTCATTCATTAAAAGAAGGATTGGTTTTGAAAGCGGAAGCAACGCATTCCTTCTTGATCAATACCCATTCCTTTTAATTTCACTTCTTTTCCTTTACATATTTTATCCAATAGAATTTTTCATGTATGTGTGGAATTTGCCAGGTATTATCACACTAATCGTTATAACACCTTTACTTCACAGGGCTGTGAATATAATTGGATATAGAATTGGAAAAAAGGATGTACCCTGGTAATTTTTTGGGCATAAAGTTCTTAAAAAAATATTATTTTTTAATTATAAATATTCAAAGAAATCATAAATTTGTCTATTTTCCACTGAAAAATTTTTTAAAAAAAAATTCCTGAAAATTTGAATCACTCCCCTTGATCTCTTTGAATAAATGATTGGTAAATTTTTAATATAATAAAAAAATGAGGTAAACTAAGGTGATAAGGTTATGAGTAAGATTCTAATAATCTCTGATATTCATGGAAACCTTGAGGCCCTGAACTCTGTTCTTGAAGAAAAATATGATCACGTTATATGTGCTGGGGATCTTGTTGATTATGGCCCAAATCCACAGGAAGTTATAGATCTATCAAAAAATTTTTTTAAAATAGTTATGGGAAACCATGATTCAGCAAATGCATTCAACATAGATTGCCACTGTTCCCAGAAGTTCCATGAATATTCCGTTGAAACAAGAAACTATTTCAGAAAATATATCAGGGATCTGGATTTTTTGAGAAACCTTAAAATGGAGGAAAGGTTTGAAATTGATAATCTAAAAATCATACTTGTTCATGCATCACTTGTTGACCCTCTTTACGATTATATTTTTGATAACATTGATGATAATGATTTAATGAAAAAATTCAAGAATACACAGGCTGACATTGTTATATTCGGTCATTCACACCATAAATTTTTCAGGAAGGTTGGAAAAACAATATTTATAAATCCTGGAAGTGTTGGACAGCCAAGGGATGGTGATCCAAGGGCATCTTATGCAATCCTTGATACAGAAAGTATGAATGTGGAGTTTAAAAGGAAAGATTATGATATTGAAAGAACAATTAAAAAATTGAAAGAAACAGGTTTAAGTGAAAAAACTAAAAATGCTCTAATCAATATACTTATGAATGGTGGCTTAAATGGAGATTGAGGATCTGCTTATAAAATCGGGTGCTGTAATGTTCGGTGATTTTATTCTAACATCAGGTAAAAGGAGTAACTATTACATAAACATAAAGAAGGCGACAACCGATCCAGAAATATTGAGAAAGATTGCCAGCGGATTTTCAAAATTCGTTAAAAATGAAAAAATAGCAGGTATTGAGCTTGGATCCGTTCCACTTGCCGTCGCTTTATCTTTAGAGACAGGAAATAAATACATAATTATAAGAAAGGAATCGAAAACACATGGAACACAGAGCTTAATAGAGGGTGATCTTGAAAAGGGTGAAGAGGTTATAATTGTGGAGGATGTAATGACAACAGGTCAATCAATAATAAGGGCCGCAAAAATTGTCAGGGAAATGGGTGGAATTGTTAAGAAGGTTCTTGTTGTTGTTGACAGGGAAGAAGGAGGTTTGGAAAACTTAAGGAATGAAAACCTTGAGGCAATTTCACTTGTAAAGGTTTCAAATCTTCTGAAAAAAGTTAAAACATAAAGAAGGAAAATAGAATGACAAACTAACTTATTTCAATTTTTTATCCATTTTTATAGTTCTTTAAATTTTATGATCATATCAACAATAGCAGGAACCACATTATTTCCGATTTTGCATTGACTCTCAATTCTCAACGTAAAGGTATTAGGGATATTAAAATTACGGATTTCCCGATAAAAAAGATCTTGCGCATAAAATTTGGTTGAATTTGGTGTAAATCCTATATATGCAATATTGGGAGTTAGAGCACCAAATTGATCTAACGTGTTAGGATCCCAGATTGTGGCATTGTGAGCTATGATCCATGTTGGATCAAACAAATATCCGTTTGTAAAATTATCTAATTCCTTTGCGGTAAATAAGAAATTCTGTGCGAAAAGTCCAGAATTTAAAACAACATTTGAGGAAATAATTAAAGCAATTAATAGGTCCGTGCTGGATGAAAAGTAATACCAAAACATAACTTCCAAATCTATAATTCCACTCCCATCATTTATAATTGTAGTAGCATTTGTGATATTTTCTATGTGGGTAACATTATCCGGTATTGGGATATTTATGACATAAGTGGCATTGGCATATCCCACATTAACTTTTAAAACTGGTTTATGGGGCTCTTAATACCAGTAGAATGTGCCCGCTAAAAACAATTAATAAAGAAATTATCGATGCAATGATCACTTTTTTATTTAGCATAATAACTCCCCAAAAATACTAATTTAATTATTATATAAAAATTTTTCAAGCTTATAACCCTGTTGTAATACTACATATTTATTGATGCCTTTTAATAAAATAGATCCCTAATACACTATTTCACTTAAAAAATGTTAAATATAACTTAATTCTTTACCTTTTGATTTTCAAGGGAGTAAGGATGATATATAGAATAGAAAAGAGGTATTCAAAAGACGAGGTTCTGGGACTTCTTGATCCAATAGTTAGGGAATGGTTTGAATCAAAATTTAAGGATATTACTGAACCCCAGGCCTATGCAATTCCTTATATTCACAAAGGTAAAAATGTTCTTGTATCATCACCAACTGGTTCGGGAAAAACTCTCACAGGTTTCCTTTCAATAATAAATGAACTTTTCCTGCTTGCAAAGCAGGGTAAGCTTGAGGATAAGGTATACTGTGTTTATGTTTCTCCTCTAAAGGCTTTGGCAAATGATATTCACAGAAACCTTGAAGAACCGCTTGAAGAGATAAACCAGCTTGCAAAGAAAAAGGGTATTGAAATACCAAAGATAAATGTTGCAGTAAGGTCCGGTGATACACCACAGAACCAAAGACAGAGAATGTTGAGGAAACCTCCCCATATATTCATAACAACACCAGAATCACTTGCCCTTGTTTTGTCATCACCAAAATTCAAGGAAAGGTTCAGGAATGTAAAGTATTTGATTATAGATGAAACGCATGAACTTTCATCAAACAAAAGAGGGGTGATGCTCTCACTCAACGCAGAAAGACTTGAAAGGTTAACGGGTCACTTGGTAAGGATTGGGCTGTCTGCAACACAGTCACCAATTGAAGAAATGGCAAAGTTTGTTGCAGGTTACGATGATAAAGGTGATGTTAGGGATATTTACATAGCTGAAGTGGAGGCAAAGAAATCTCTGGATCTTAAGGTCATAACACCCGTACCGGATCTTGTTAATACACCATATGAGATAGCAAATGAAAGGATGTACGATGTTCTTGTTGATATAATAAATTCGCATAAAACAACATTAATATTCACAAACACCAGGAGTGGAACGGAACACGTTGCATTTAAACTGAGAGAGAGGGGAATAAAGAGTCTTGAGGCACACCATTCTTCACTTGGAAAGGCAACAAGGCTAAGGGTTGAGGAAATGTTAAAGAAAGGTGAACTGAAATGTGTTATTTCTTCAACAAGCCTTGAACTTGGCATTGATATTGGATACATTGACATGGTTGTCCAGATAGGATCACCAAAAAGCATAGCGAAGGGTCTTCAGAGGATTGGAAGATCAGGTCATAAATACGGTGATATATCAAGGGGGAGAATGGTTGTTTTTGATATGGACGATCTTGTTGAATGTACTGTAATAACAAAATCTGTTTATGAAAACAACATTGACAGGGTTTTTGTTCCAAAAAATTCACTTGATGTTCTTGCACAGGTAATAGTCGGTATGAGCCTGGAGGATGTGTGGAATGTTGATGAAGCCTATAAATTAATAAAAAGATCCTACTGTTACCATGATCTGAAAAAAGAGAAATTCCTTGAGGTACTTGATTACCTTTCAGGTAAGTCATACGGTGAAACATTCTATTCAAAGATCTGGTACGATGAGAAGGAGGGCGTTTTTGGTAAAAAGAGATCCTCCAGGATGATATTTTTCATGAACATGGGAACGATACCTGAGGAAGCCGATTATGTTGTTATTGATGAAAACAATGTTCCACTTGGTGAATTAAGCGAAAAATTTGTTGAAAGGCTCAGGGAGGGAGATATATTTGTTCTAGGAGCAAGAACTTACGAATTTATCAGGGTAAGGGGATCCAGGGTTTATGTTAAAAGTGCTGAGGGAAAAAGGCCAACTGTACCATCATGGGCTGGTGAAATGTTACCGAGGAGTTTTGATCTCAGCATTGAGGTGGGTAAATTCAGAAAGAAAATAATGGAAATGATAAAGAAAAAGGAAGATGTTGTAAAGTACCTTATGGATGAATATTACCTTGATTATTCAGGTGCGGTAAGTATTTACAAATACATAATGGAACAGATGGTTGATTATGTTCCCACCAATGAAGGTGTTTTAATTGAGGGTTACGTTGATCCATCAAACATGTACAACATAATATTTCATTTTCCATTCGGAAGAAGGGTAAACGATGCACTATCAAGGGCATTCGCATACCAGATAGCAAACAGGTACAACACAAACACAAGGATAACAGTTACAGATGATGCATTTATGATTTCAACGAACAAAAAAATACCAATTGATTCCATTCCAGGGCTTGTGAGGGCTGAAAACCTTGAAAGGGATCTGAAGAATGCAATAAGGAATACAGAACTATTCAAACAAAGGTTCAGGCATTGTGCAACAAGGTCATTCATGATACTGAAAAAATACAAGGGAGCGGATATATCAGTAACAAAACAGCAATTAAAGAGCGATAAGATCCTTGAAATACTTTCAGAAATACCAAATTTCCCTGTAATTGAAGAAACATACAATGAAATATTTAACATTGTTATGGATCTTCCCAATGCAAGGGAAATTCTTTACAAAATAGAGAATGGGGAGATTGAAGTAAAGCTTAAGGATTATTCTGATGAACCATCCATATTCTCAAACGGTGTAATTCTTGCAAGCATATCAGATATTGTTCTCATGGAAGACAGATCCTCACTTCTGAAAGAAATACATATGAAAATACTTAAAAAGGTTCTTCCTGAGGAGAGTGTTCATCTCCTTGAACCAGAAGAAGTGAAGAATTATTTCAGAAATAAGTTCAGCATTGAGAATGAGAATGATATTATTAAATTCATTGAAAGTGTTGGAGCGGCGGATATTCTTTCAGAAAAGGGTGTAAATATTTATTCTTTTTCAAAAATGAAATTTGATGATCTTAAAGCACTTGCATTGAAATTGATAAGGGAAGGTAGATTGAAATCCGTTTATACAGACAGGGCAGTTTTCACATTACCCCAATTTGTACCATATTATATGGCTGTATACTCAAAGGGTATAACAATCGATGAAACAGTTGAGAAAATATTGAATAACATTGATGGAAAGACAACAACAGAAATATGGAAGATAAGCGGATTGAAGAGAGAAATATTCATGGATGTCTTAAGGAACATTGAAAGGGCATACCTGATAGAAAGGGTGGATATAAGGGATAATGAGATGGTCTGGAAAAGAAGGGATGTAAAGCCAGAGGAAAGGAAAAAATCAATAAAGTTTCTCATAGGGAAGATACTTTCATACTATGGACCAATAACTCTATCCGAACTTGCATTTTACCTTAACACTCTTGAAGAGGACGTTTCTCCTTCTTTAAAAGAACTGATTCAGGAAAATGTTGTGGTTGAGGGAAATTTCCTTCCTGGCTATGAAAAACAGTACATGCTTGCTGAGGATTTTAAAAAAATAAAACCCATTGATTTAATATCAAAAAATGATCTGAAAAACTATAGATTCACAAAGTTGATGAAAGTAGAAAATAGCATTGATGAGATGTTCAGAACCTATCTTGTTTTCAGCCACCCATACCAGATACATGTAAGGATGAAGGAATTCACATACAATGACTGGGTTGAAATGAAGAAAAAGGATATGCTTGTTTATGCAAAATTCCTTGGAAACAGATACTTTTTCACAACAAAGGAGATTGCACCATTGTTCAGATTCTGGACATTTGAAATGGACGATATTGCATCAAGAATACTTGGAAAACTTAAATCAGGAATCATGGATGTTCAGGAGATTTCAAGATCGCTGGATCTTCATCCAAGGACAGTTAAAAATTACTTAACAATTATGGAAAAGAACCTTATGGTTTCAAGATCCTTTGAGAATGATGCCTATGTTTCACTTAACCTTGAGGGGAACGGTGACATAAGGGATCTCATAAAGAAAATTATAGAAAAACTGGGTCCCTTGACTGTTAAAGATATTGAGTATTTCATAGATATACCCAAGGAAAACATTATGCCAATAATAAACGAAATGGATATTGAAAGATTCTACGCTGAGGGAAACTACTATTATGGTGAATTCAAAAAAGTTGAAAAGAAAGGTATTTTTGTTCTTTTACCTGAAGGTGATCCTTTCCTATTACCATATCACTTTGAATTAATTGAAAAATTTGGTGAGGGCTATAACTATTTCCTTGTAAACGATGGTGAAATTATCGGAGCAGCGGATATTGAGGATAATGGTGATCATCTCCATGTTTTTAAAATAAACTGTGGCAATGATTACATTGACATTTTTGTTGAAAAGGTGATTGAACTATCAAATTTCCTTGGTAACATAAATATTATTTTCTCCAATGTAACTGAAAATCTAATAAAATCTTTGAAGAAAAATGGATTCGAAAAACATGGTAATTTTTATTCAAGGCCAAAGGTTTCGGGATTGCAGCTTGGGCAGGAAAATCTTTACAGGTATGTTTCCAGAAGACAGGGGCTTGATGTGGAAACAAGGCTTAAAAATATAATTGAATTAGAAAAGAATTTTCCTGGTATAAGGAGTGATCTCGAGGCATTGATCAGAACATGGAGGTACATATCACTTGAAAGGTTGAAAAGAAGCGGTATTTTGTACCTTACCTACGGCATTCCACCAATAAACACGTACGCAAGCATGGAAAATATTGTTCTTTTCAAATCAATTAAGGATGCAAGGATTGAAAAAATACATGAAAGCATAATAAAAATGGTAAGGGAACTTCAGTATGAGGATGAAATAATCAACGAATCGCCCTTCGGTGAGGAAATTACAAAAAATGCTCTTGATTATCTATTCAAAAACAATTACATTGTTAAGGGGCCTAGGGATGAATACATTGTTGTAGAAAACATGCTTGACAGGGATTATGCAATAAAGGTTTACATTGAGAAACTTTTCAACATATTCGGTGCATTAAACATTAAAAAAATCATGAACATCACATATGGATTGATTGATGTTGATGATATAAAGAAAGCATTGAATACTATTTATAAAGAAAATAAAATTTCAAATGTTTTCTTTAAGGATGAACTCTTTTATTTGCCATCAAATGATATTAAATCTTTAAAATCTAAAAGAATGGATCTAGAAATAATCCTGGATCCCCATGATATTGCATACCTTTACATGCAGGATTATCTGAAGAATTATGTGGAACCGGGTAAATTCGTTATTCTTAAGGGTCTTGAAATCATAGGATCCTTCAGGGCAGTAAAGAGGAAAAATATCTGGACAATTTATGATTTCTCAGGATCCGATCATGCAAAAACTGTTCTTGAATCCGTTATGAGATCCATGGGCATAAGGGTTGAGTTCAAAGAATAATTTTTATCTTTTCACCACACTTTGAACATCTTCCATCGGGTGTAAGGTTTTCAATCTTTATATTATAGCCAGATCTCCTTATCAGCCTTGCCCCGCATTTTGGACAGTAGGTACTTTCATACTTTTCATCCCATACGTTACCAAGGTAAACATAGTTTATTCCCTCCTCCTTTGCTATTCTGTAAGCCTTCAAAAGTGTTTCCATTGGTGTTTCATAGAGATTCATTAACTTGTAATCCGGATGAAACCTTGAAAAATGCACGATGGAATCCTTACCAAAAACATCAAACATCCATTTTGAAAAATTCCTTATCTCATCCTCCTTATCGTTAAGTGTTGGTATTATGAGATATGTTATTTCAACATGTATGCCAAGATCCCTGGCCCTTTCCACGGTCTCAAGAACAGGTTCAAGTCTTCCACCAACTATTTTTCTATAAAATTCATCCGTGAATCCCTTAACATCAATGTTCATCGCATCTATGTACTTTGAAAGTTCCTTAAGGGGTTCTTCGTTTATGTATCCATTCGTTACATAAACGTTGTACATTCCTCTTGATTTGGAAATCTTTGAAGCTTCAAGGTTGAACTCAAACCATATTGTTGGCTCGTTGTATGTCCAGGCAATGCCATCGGATCCCTCCTCAACCGCAAGATCAACTATTTCCTCAGCAGAATAGTTCCTGAGAGGAAAATTTTCAACCATGCTCTGGCTTATTTCCCAGTTCTGACAGTGTTTGCATTTAAGGTTACAGCCAACCGTACTGAGGGAAAATATCCATGATCCGGGATGGAAATGGAAAAGCGGCTTTTTCTCAATGGGATCCATTGCCATTGCACTTACCTTCCCATAGACCATTGAGTACAATTTTCCGTCAATGTTTTTTCTAACATTGCATATACCGTATTTACCATTATCTATTATGCATCTGTGTGGACATAAGGTGCATCTTACCCTTTTCCCGTCAATTTTTTCGTAATATTCAGCCTCGTGTAAAGTGTTCGTATCCATACTTTTCAATTTTCACCTCCTCATTATTTTTTATCAGCAAATTATCTCCTTCCCATACCTCACCAATTTGCGTGACCATATAACCCTTTTGTTTCATTCCCTTTTCAACTGTATCCCATAATTCCCTGTTAACGGTGAAAAAGATCTCATACTCACCACCAAAGTTAAGGAATATTTCCTCACCTGGAATTTTCAATTCATCCATTACCTTCAATGCAATCGGGTGTTTTGGTAATTTTTCATAGTATATTTTAAAACCCAAACCTGTTTGTTTTTTTAGTTGATGAACAACGGAAAATATTCCATCGGAGAGATCCATTGCACTTTTAACACCAAGCCTTGATAGTTCCCTTGCCTCATTTATCCTTGGTTCTATATCAATAAGAATATCCGCACCTTCATCAAAACCATTCTTCCATAAATAGTAACCCGCTGCGTTTTTACCAAGATAATTTGTTACACCCACCACATCACCATTCTTAACATTTTTCCTTTTCATTATTCTATCCTTTTCAACCCTACCAATTGCTATTCCCGTTGCAACAAAATCGGGACCTTCCTTTGTATCCCCTCCAACCATGCTAACATTGTATTTTTTCAAACAGTCCAAAATTCCCTTATTAAAATCAAAAAAGAAATCAAAATCAGTATCACCCTTCATTGAATATGATGTCATGAAAAATTCAGGTATACCCCCCATTGCCGCTATATCGCTCAAATTGAGTGATGCAAAAAAATATCCTGCTTTTTCAGGGTTAACGTTATCGGGTATGTGTGTTTCCTTTGATATTGAATCCGTTGTTATCAAAATGTATTCGCCGGCAGATTCAAAATAAAATGCATCATCCTCAACAACTGTTCCGTAGAGATCCATCAACGATTTTATAATTTTTCTTTCACCAAGGTCATTAAGATGCATGGTTAACTGTAAATTTTAATAATAAAAAATGTTTTGTTTACCTGTGGATGAGATTGAAATTGATGGTGTTGTTTTCACGAAATATTATTCAATTTATTTACCAGATGAAAGTATGGTTGTTTTGAGCGATCTTCACATAGGGTTTGAGGAGGTAATGGCCCAAAAAGGTCTGATTTTACCAAAGTTACAGAAAAACAGGATATTAAACATACTTGAAAAAAATTTTGATAAATTCTCGCCTAGGAAAATTTTGATAGATGGTGATTTCAAGCATGAATTTTCAAAAAATGTCAGGCAGGAATGGAGGGAAATAACAGAGATCATCGAGTTCATAAAATCAAGATCCGAGCTTATAGTTGTAAGGGGTAACCATGATAATTATCTAAAAAATATACTTGCAAGGTATTCAATAACGCTTCACAATTATTATAGAACAAAGGATTTCACCTTCATCCATGGGGATAAAAAAATGGATTGGAAGGGCAAAGTGATAATTGGTCATGAGCATCCATCCATAAAAATAAGGGACAGTGTTGGTGGTCTTTTAAATTTGCCAGTATTTCTACATGGTAAAAATATAATTGTCCTTCCATCACCAAGCGTATATTCATCCGGATCGGATATTCTTGGGAACGAAATAATTTCTCCTGTTCTTTCGGATTTCAATATGGATGATTTGGATTGCATAGGTATTGATGAAAAAATAGGTATACTTGAAATGGGAAAAATTAAGGATATAAAAGAATTATAATTTTTTGAAACGGTTTATTGTTGGTTCGTAAATAATCCCTCTATCCTGTAAATTGTTGAGTATTTCATCAACAACAGTTCTTTCAATACCCTCATCGGATGCCTTCTCAACAATATCATCGTATTTTGCTCCTCCACCCTCAAAATCAAGCTTTTCTATGAGTTCAAGAATTATATCCTCCACACTTTTTTCTTTCTTTTCCTCATTGACAAAAAATTTCCTCACCATGTTCCTGTATTCCTGTATGTGTGAAATTTCCGTATCAGGGAAATACTGAAGGGAAAGCTGTGCATTCTCAATATAATAATGAGGATACCCTTCCTTTTCAAGTGTTGAAAAATCTTTGTATTCAATTGCCTTTTCCATGATTTCAGCCCTGTACAACAAATTTTCAATTGCCCTGTATTTCCAGTAGTTTTCAATTTTTTCATCACATTCCCTCATGTGTTCAATTCTTAAGGAATAACCATTTGCATCCTCAAGCAGTTTACCAACAAATATTACCCTCAATGGTGGTTCCATATTCTCAATAAAACTGTATATTTCAGGATCTGAAAACTGTTTATAAATTTTTAAATTGAATATTCCGGTTCCATCATTTACTGTGGTAAAAACTACACCATTCCCAACATTTTTACTTTCAACTATTCCTGCACCAATCACCCTGTTTACCTTTGCACCCAGCCTTGTTATACCGTACCTTGTTTCTTTCTCTTCCCCCTTTCTTTCAATAAACTTTATTTCAGAAAGTTCCCTTGAAAACAATCTCCATGCAATTTCCCTTACCATTCAGAATCCTGCCTCCAGTTCATTTTTTATAATTTCCAAATAATCCTCAGTTATTTCATTCATTTCAATTGGAAATATTGTTACATTATTCTTTTTTGATATTTTCCCGAAAACTGTGTATGGCTTAAGGACCATGTCTTTAACGTATTCCTCAATCATCTTACCTTTTATCTGTTCCTGGTAAAGAACAATAAAGGCAACATCGCTACCATCATCAAAGATCAAACTGGCCTTCACATCAAACTTTGGATCCACATTTCCATGTACGGGACAAACATTATCGCTAAGGGTTCTTCCACAAACAGGGCATTTTTTTACCTGTTCTATGTTCTTAATACCAAGAATGAAACCTTCAAGGTATGCATAATTTAAATTCATGGCTATTGCCTGTGAAAGTGGTATTGCCCTTATTTCAATTTCCTTGTTTGTTTCAGTAACCTCAGTATTCTCATTTATGTTTAGATATATTGATCCCTTAAATTCATTAACATAAGCACCCCTTATTCTGTACGTTTTATTCTTTTCAAGGTTTCCCTTCCAGGATGTGAACTGTATCAACCCTGTTGTATCCCCTGCAATACCCTTGTAAATTGTTCTATCCTTCCCCTGTACGGGTTCTGAATAAAGAACCTTAAGTGTTATATCAACGTTCCTTGAATTTTTATTTAATCTTTCCACCGTATATATTACATATTCTTTCCTTGCACTCTCTATTTTTGTTTCACTCTTTTCAAAAGAAGATTTTTCGGATATGTATAATCTTAAAGAATCCTTATAAATACCTGTCCTTGCATTTTTTAAAAGAATTGTTGTACCCCTTTCGAAAGGTATTGGTAAGAAACTCATGAATGTTATTGTTCCTGTATCATCACCTATTGAACCAAGGTAATATTTCTTTCCATCCTTCGTGTACTCCTTTAAAGAAATAATTTTACCTATTATGTTAACATTCTCCATGTTTTTCTTCAGATCCCCAATTTTGTACAATTTTTCCTCAGGTTTATATCTCTGCAGAATCTTTTCCTTCACTACCTCCGGTGAGTATCCATACTTTATCCACTGGTTAAAAAGATTTTTTATTTCATCCCTGCTCACATTTTTTACCATACTAACTATTTCATCAACATAATCATCAACTGTTTTACCCATTTATCTCACCTGTACTCTGGCAATTCCTCCCCCTTCTTTATCAATTCATCAAGTATTTTATTTGCATCATTCTCATCAAGTCCAACCTTTTTAATTAAAAATTCAAGCAATTCCTCCCTGCTCATTCCTTCACTAATCTTTTCATTGATCATTGAAATTATGTGATCCCTTACCATGTTACTGAATTCTTCCTCAAGCTTGAATTCCCTTATCATAAGATAAAGGGATGTTACCATTGCCATTAGGGCATCACCAAATTCCTTTTTGTCAATTGATGAAAGGTCAAGATCAATCTTTAAAACAATCTCCTCATTTTCTCCCGAAAGAGCAAACTTTACAAAATTAACGCCATCGTTAAGTATGAGTAACTTTCTTGCAAAGTCAAGTCTCTGAATGGAATCAAGAAGGGCTGTCTCAATACCCGTTGAAATAATTAGTGAAACAAAATCATCATGGAATTCAATAAAAAGAGTATATGGTAATCTTGGATTTTCTGCAATTAAATTCCCATCACTTTCCCTCACATTCCATACCATGTCCAGCAAATCGTTTTTCTTTCCTGTGCCTGATGTTAACCAATTTTTAATTTCCTCTTTGTAATTCATCCTTTCACCCTTTTTAAACATTATGATTTGGTATTTAAACTATTTTCCAAAACTTTCCTCTATAAACTTCAATCCAAGTTTGTTGTCCCTCTTTATGAACGCTCTTTTTGTCTCCTCCTCCTCATACTCAAAAACAACCCAGGTCTCCTTATCAACAATGTATGCATAATAATCGGGCTTGATTATTGAATGTGGTTTGTATGCAATTGTACAAACAACAATTGGTTTATCCGTCTGATCCCTGAGTTTGTTCAAAACAGCTTCAAGCGTTTTTCCTGTATCGGCAATATCATCAACAAGCAGAACATAATTTGAAACATTTTTTAAATTACCTGTAAATTCGCCCAGTTTAACATGCGTGCTTGGAGTACCATCCTCAAGGTAATAGGATGCCTTTATACTCTGTACATCCTTTACATTAAGGTAATCGCTGAGCAGTCTTCCTATTACCATTCCTCCTCTTTCAATGTAAACAAGTAAATCCGGCCTTCCCCTTGTTTTAAGTATTTCATCTGCGAGCTTTTTTGCATAATATTTCATGCTCTGAAAACTAAGGAAAACATACTTTTTCTTTTCACTTTCAAATTTCAGGAATTCCAGCCATTCTCTTGCACTGAGAAGAAGATCGTTTATTACACCAGAATCCCTGAGTTTCTTTGATAACCTGACAGCCTTTGGAGGAAGAAGGCTTGATTCCTTCAGAATATCATCCCTCAGGAACAGTTCTTCAGGAGATCCATCGAATATTATTTTACCCCTTTTCATAACAACAGTTCTTCTGCAGTATTCAGCAACAAGCCTCATGTCATGTGTTATGACAATTATTGTTGTACCATCCATGTTCAGTTCAAAGAGTAAATCCATTATCTCCCTTGACATTTTATAATCCTGACCTGTTGTAGGTTCATCAACAATCAATATCTTTGGTCTCATGGCAATTACACTTGCTACAGCCAGCCTTCTTTTCTCACCCCTGCTGAGAAAAAGAGGATCTTCGAATTTCTTGCTCAGCAAGCCAACCCTTTTAAGTGTTTCATCAATAATTGGTTCAATGTTCTTTTCACCTATGTTTTTCAGTCCATAGGCAATTTCATCCCTGACTGTTCTGTTGAATATCTGATGAACCGGATTCTGAAAAACGTAACCAACATATTCTGGTATCTTTTCCCTTACCTTTTTATCAGATAGATCCATACCAAGTATCTTCACTGATCCCTTCCATTTTGTAAGATAACCCGATATTATTTTTGAAAATGTACTTTTACCGGATCCGTTCTGACCAACAAGGGCGATCATTTCACCCTTCCCGACAACAATATTTATACCATTCAGCGCCCTTGTACCATCAGGATAATCATATACAAGATCCTTTACCTCTATTATATTTTCCCCTTTTACACTCTTTCCCCTTTCGAGTTTGAATCCCCTTGCAATTTCAAGATCCACCTTTTTCAAAAATTCTTCATCATCCACCATCCTTTCTATTTCAGGTACCTCTATATATTTTCTTGACATTTCATCTGAAAATATCTTTTCTGGAGTATCAAGCATAACTATTTCTCCATTGTAAAGAACAGCAAGCCTGTCCGTGAACTTCATAAGAATTTCAGGATCATGTTCAACAAGTATTACCGTAATATCTCCCTTTTCCTTGACATTCTTTATTGCCTCTATAATCTCCATCTTCCCGAGAGAATCAAGATCCGATGTGGGTTCATCAAGTATCAATATTTTTGGTCTCATTGCAAGGAAACTTGCAAGAATTAGTCTCTGTTTCTGACCACCTGAAAGTTCAGATGGATGAAGTTTGTCCAATACTGGATAAAGATCACCAAGTCCGACAAGTTCCAGGGATTCCTTTATCCTATTCTCCATCTCCTCCTTTGAAAGGCCCATGATACGCATACCAAGTGTTATTTCTGTTAGCGCACTCATGGTTAAAAACTGGCTTTCCGGATCCTGCATAACAAGACCAAGATCCGGTGCAGCATTCTTTTCTCCAACCAGAACGTATCCATTCTCTCCTTTTTCAATCTTTGATATTGTTTTACCAAGAACTATTACTTCCCCGCTGAAGTAATTCTCAATTTTACCGTCTGGAACCTTAATCTGGTGTGGTATAATTCCTGAAATTAATTGGCAGAGTGTTGATTTTCCTGAACCTGTAGAACCCGTTATACCAAAGAATTCATTTTTATAGATTTGAAGGTTTATATTTTTCATCTGAAAGTTGGATTCCTTTCCGGAAAAGGATGGATATTTCCAGTTCACATTCTTCAGTTCTATAACAACATCAGCCATTGCAATACACCCAGCTGTATTGTTAAATTATAAAAATAGGATATATATAGTGAAATTATGGAAAGAGCAATTAAAATTGCATCACCAAATGTTGGTTTTACTTCAATAACAGGTTTGGATAACTTTTTGGCCTTTGAGAATCCCCTTGCCTCAAGTGCGGTACCCATTTCAACAGCCCTTTTTATCATGAGTGCAGTTAATGGAATCGCCAAGGCTATGAAATCCTTTGCCCTCTTAAACAAATTTTTTGATTTTTGTCCACCTCCTCTTGCAAACTGTGCATGTCTTATTGATTCCAGATCCTCCGCCATTATGTTTAATGATCTGAATATAAGGGTAAAGAAAATTGATATTTTGAAAGGTAATCCTATTTGACTCAGTGCCTCAACAATTTCTGCATCCCTCGTTGTCATAAGAACAAGGAGTGTAAAAAGTGCCATCGAACCATATCCAAGCATCTTTGCAACACCTATGTAAAGTGATTGATATGTGATCTTAAAACCGTAAAATGAAAATATGATATCATTGCCAACCTGATTGAAAACTAACCACCATATAAGGAAAACGAAAAGGGCTATAATAATAAGAACAAGATAGGACTTTACCAAATATTTCAATGTTCCGCTCTCTATCAAAAATGCTAGAACAAAAATAAAAACTAAAAGTGAAAAGAGAAGATCAGGATAGGGCTTTGTCATGGCAAATATAACAGCTATTGAAAAAATAACAAGAATTGAAAATTTTGTGAATGGATGCAATTTTACAAAGATAGAATTTGCCCTGGCGGAGAAGAGAATAGTTCGAATGTATTTCTTTTCACCAGATATGTTTTCTCTATTTCCAGACATGTTATGATATCAAACCCTTCGCTATAAGACCGTACCTTTCAACTATAGGTGTTAGGGCTTTTGAAAGGAATGGTGCTATAATCAATACTATTGCATCCCCTATTATCCATAGAGCTGAACCAAGCCAGTAAGCACTTGGAGGAACAATACCTAGCACGACAAGCATCCATACACCCCATAGACCACCTATTATGTTTGTTATTCCCATAACCCAGAGAACAAACCAGAATGCAGCCTTTTTGTTTGTTAAAATATCACGCCCAAGAGGATCAACACCTATTTTCTTCAAAAATCCCCTGTAAAATGTCAATGTGAGAAGAGCTGGAACAAAATCACCAACACTGAAGGCAAGTGAAGGAATAACTGGGAGACCTGTAAGGAGACCTGCACCAATAAAGCAGCCTAAGAATGCGGCAATCACACCCCAGAGGCCCCACCACCAGGTGAAAACAATGAAAAATGGATATGCCCAGTAAAGTAATCCTATACCGGGTCCAACAACAGGAGTGGCAATAACACCCAGCCAGGAGAGGAGAATGACAACGGCAATCTGTATGGCATAAAGTGCGTACTGTGTTGTTGTATTTTTACCTCCGCCTCGCCATTTTAAGCTTACATCAACCATAGATGATAGTATAATAAAACTATATTTTATCTTTTCTTTTTAAAAAATTTTTATGTGAGAAATGATTTCAAAAATCATGGCTGATATAACTGTAATATTTGTTTCACCAAAGTATTCTGGAAACGTTGGATCACTTGCCAGGGTAATGAAAAACTTTGGGTTCAAAAATCTTATACTTGTTGATCCAAAGTGTGAAATTGATGATGAATCATTCAAATTTGCCATGCATGGACAGGATGTTCTTGAGAATGCAAGAATCGTGAATGATCTGAATATTTTAAAAAATGAATTTAATTTACTCATTGGTACAAGTGCAATATCAACAAAATCTGAAAAACATTTTTTAAGGATACCAAAAACGCCAAGAGAAATTGCAAAATTTTTAAAAAAATATAAAGGGAAGGTAGGTATTGTTTTTGGCAGGGAGGACATAGGTCTTTTAAACAACGAACTTGAAATGATGGATATGTTTGTTACAATTCCAGCAAGTGAAGAATATCCTGTAATGAACATTACACATGCCGCAAGCATAATTCTATACGAAATATTCCTTGCAGGTTATTCAAAAAGGGAAAGGATACTTGCGGGAGGTAATGAGATAGAAATACTTTATAAAAATATTGTTGAAATAATTGATCTAATTGATTATCCTGAACACAAAAAGAAAAATACTGAAATTATGATAAAAAGGATAATTGGAAGGGCAGGTTTAACGTCCTGGGAGTACCATATACTTATGGGTGTTGTTAAGGGTGTCAAGGATAAATTGAGTCAACATCCATGAGAGCTCCTTCTTTAACCAGAGATACCTTCTTTCTACCATATGCCCCCTCTATGTTTGTGAATATTGCTGTTATTGAAACCCTGTTCATCATGTCCTCTTTTATCCTTGTTCCAACCTTAATTTCAGCGTTTGAATCAAGTCCTTCAGTAAGGCTTTCAACGATTAAATTCATTGCATTTAAACTGAGATCCGGACCACCCGTAATATGTATCAAAGCCCCCTTCGCTGTTGTATGGTCAACATTGTAAAATTTGTTGTTAAGCGTTTCATCAATAACATACCTTAAATCCCTCAGTTCCCCTTCACCATACATGATTGTTGATGCACCACCTTTTTTCATGAGCCTTGATAAATCCGCAAAATCTATACGCATCATGGATGGTTTGTTAACAGTTTCCGCTATGTTATTTATAATATCACTTATAAGAGTGTCCATTATACTGAATGCCTTGAGTATTGGTAAATTTGGTACAATCTTTAAAAGAACATTGTTGTCAAGCACTATAACTGTATCGGATGATTTATAAAATCTTTCAAGTGAAACCTTCGCCTTCTCCTGCTTTAGTGGACCTTCTGCAAGGAATGGAAGTGAAACAACCGAAACAGTTAGGGCACCTGTGGACCTTGCAATTTCAGCAACCTTTGGTCCTGCACCACCACCCGTCCCTCCACCCAGACCCGCTATAACAAATACAATATCAAAACCTTCAACCTTTTCCCTGATTTCCCTTTCCGAGAACTCAGCGGCCTTAAGACCCTTTTCAACATCACCTGCCGTTGATTCCCCTTTCAAATACTTTTTACCTATTATTAACTTTATTTCAGCTCCATTGTTCTGTAAAGATAGAAGATCCGTGTTTATTGCCATAAGTTTCACGTTTGTTGTCTGCCTTTTGGACAAATTGTTCACCGTATTTGATCCTGCTCCTCCGACACCAACCACAGCCATGTTAATGTTTCCATCCGATATCTTTGTATTTATCTCCATTGCTTCCTTCAATAACATATCCCAGGCCATTTTTACCACCTGTCATATAAATATTTAATTTTGTCTGACATTTGTCTTAATTAACAATTCAGTTTATAAATCTTTCCATTATTTTTACCAATCATTTTTTAACATTGTACCAAAATATTTATATGGGATTTTGCCTTGTTTTTTCATTGCAGAGGTAGATAGTATGAAGAAAACAACAGCAGCTATTATAGCTGCGGTGGTAGTGATTGTTGTAGTGGTAGCAGCAGTAGCAGTAGTAATGTATAAACCATCGAGTACAACGACTACAACTTCAACACCAACTCCACCACCTGTTTCAGGACCAACAGCGGTTTCTGTATCTGCATCCACACAACTTGCATCTGCAGGAAGTGAAATAACATTCACAGCAACGGTTACGGGAAATGCAACATCCGTAACGTGGAACTTCGGTGATGGTTCTACGGCAACAGGATTAACTGTTAATCACGCTTATCAATATGCTGGATCATACCTTGTTGAAGTAAATGCTTCAAATTCAGCGGGATATGTTACAAACCTTGCCCATCTGTTTCCAGTAACAATAACAGCTCCCCAGCTTTCACCATCTGTGGCAAGTGAAGCTTCACAGCCAGTTATAACGTTCAACACAACAATAAACAAAAATGCACCAATATTTGGAATAAATGAAAATGCTAATTTTCTACTATCATATCTCCAGCCACCATCCGCAGCAAACTGGTCCCTTGCATACTATGTTATAAACTTCGGTGATGGAAACTCAGCTGTTTATCCTGTCCAATACAACAGTTCATCAGGATCATTTTTGAGCCAACTTGTTACTCACACCTATTCTAAACCAGGTATTTACACAGTAACATTAACATTGATATCTTATAACCAGACAAATTTCATGAATGATCTCGTTGTAAACAATACAACATCCATAAGCTATTTACCAACAAGCTATATGTCACAGGTTTTGAGTGGAGAGCATTATAATATGACAGCCATGTACACAATAGTTGTTGCATCAAATGTTCAAACAGTTGGTATATTAAAAGGAGCTGGAAATGTTCCAAATCCCGGTGTGATAAATGTTGCTGAGGTTGTGCCCAGTGGCCCATATTCATTTGATCCAGCAATAGACTATGAAACAGTGGGTTATGAGATAATAGCAAATGTTTATGAAACATTGATAGCATACAATGGATCAAGCACAACACAATTTGTACCAATAGTGGCAAAACAGGTACCATCCATTTCCAATGGCCTCATTTCACCAGATGGCTTGAATTACACATTCTACATTAGGTCAGGACTGAAATTTGCAAACGGAGATCCTGTGACAGTGTTTGATGTGTATGCAAGCTTGGTAAGAACATTACTCTTCATGACCGGAGAACCGGGAACAGCAGGTTGGATCCTTGCACAGGATCTTTTGCCAGGTGGCGGATGGGCATTGAACTGGTCCAATGGACAATCTCTTTATACGAATATTACAAGCGCTATAACATACAACAATGCAACACAGAGTATAACATTCCATCTTTTGAAACCAGATCCGGCATTTCTGTACTATGTTGCAGATGCGCTTGGTGGTGGAATTGTCGATTATAATTGGCTTGTCCAGCATGGAGCAGGCATACAGTTTACACCGTCAGGATTCCTGAATTACACAAAATTTGGGAACGAGGCAAACTATAATACCTATGTGCGCTGGAATACCATGGGGTCAGGTCCTTACATGATTGAATCATACTTACCTGGACAATCAATTGTCCTTGCACCAAATCCTAACTTCGTTCCAATCCCTGGTGTTCCCGGGTACAATAAAGTTCCAACACTTAAGGTATATATACAGTGGGTAAAGGATCCTGAAACAGCATTATTGATGATGGAAAGTGGTCAATCTGATATAACAAACGGATTGCCAACATCAGATTATCCAATAGCTGCTTCACTGCAATCACAGGGTAAATTGAATATATATTTCTTCCCCACACTTTCAGTCTTCTTCTTTAACTTCGTATGGAACGTTAATGTATCAATGATGCAGAGTGTTTACGGGTCCCAGTATCACTTGCCATACAACTATTTTGCCAATCCTCTTGTAAGAAAGGCATTTGCATATGCATTCAACTACACGGATTATATTGACTATATACTTGGTAACAAAGTATACCATGCAAACTTCGGATTCCATTACACCGGAATAATACCAAAGGGCATGATTGGCTATGTTCCTCCACAGAACCTTTCAAATGTCCCAGTATATAATCTTACACTTGCAAAACAGTTCATGATGGAATCTGGAATGTACAATGTGAGCGTGAACATACCTATAGTAATATATGCCGGTGATCCTATTGACTATGCTGCAGCAGGCATGTGGGCACAGAATCTTACCGCAATGGATCCAAATATACACGCATCACCTGTTTATCAGCCATTCTCTGCAACAATAGGTTACATGGTTCCGGGTGCAAATCCAATGCCTATCTATCTATTAGGATGGGCACCTGACTATCCATATCCTTCAGATTACGTAAACGCAATGTACCTGGAAGGTGGAACATATCCAGCAGCAAATGGATGGAATTATACCAACTTAATGGCATGGAATTACACGCAGGAAGCACAGGAATGGAAGAACATGACAAATCTGATACTTCAGGCTGACAGTACTGCCAATGAAACACTTGCAATACACCTATACGATCAGGCAGAACAGATTGCTGTGAATCTAACATTGTTCGTTTACACATACCAATCAAATGCCTTCTGGTTCTATTCTCCATGGTTGCATGGAGTACAGTATGAGGAAAACCCAATGATCGGCGGTGGCGGTGACACGTTGTACTTCTATTTAACAAAGGGATAAATTTTTAATAAATTATTTTTATTTTTTTATTTAAATATTTATGAGTAATGCTTAAATAAAAGAATCCTTTTAGGGTTTTAAAGAAGGTGACAGGTTTAATGAAACTGTCCACATACCTGATAAGAAGAACATTGATGCTGATACCAACACTTATTGGATTGACTGTGATTGTTTTTGCATTAAGCAGAGCTGGTGGTATTCAGCTTGTAATTTCTGCATATATAAATCCACATATACCTTATCAGGTTCAATATAATGAACTGGTTAAGGAATTCCACCTTAACGACCCATTATGGGTACAATATTACTATTACCTTGTAAGTTTGTTCCAGGGTAACTGGGGATACACAAGAACAGCAATATATACGGGACCTGTTATCGATGCAATTACAATATTTTTGCCAAACACAATACAACTCAGTATTGTTGCATTTATTATTGCTGTCCTGATAGGAATTCCTGCAGGTACTGTCTCGGGCGTTAAAAAAGATAGTTTGACAGACCAGATAACAAGAGTAATTGCATTTGTAGGTATTTCTCTTCCAGTTTTCTGGCTTGCGCAGATTCTTAGCCTGGCCTTTGCAACTGGTACGATTAGCCCGAGCTTCGATATCCTGCCTCTTTCAGGAACCGTTGACGCTAACCTTATAGCAAACTTGAGCTGGGTTCAAAATGGTATTTCATATCCAACGCATGTTATGATGATTGATGCCTTAATACATGGAGACCTACCTGTCTTCTTTTCAGCATTAAGGCATGTTATTCTTCCTGCAACAACACTCGCCTTTACAACAATCGCGCCCATAATGAGGTACATGAGAGCAAGCATGGTTGAAAGCATGAACCAGGATTATGTAAAAACTGCCAGATCAAAGGGTATTCCTGAAAAAATTGTAATAAAGAAACATGCAAGGAAAAATGCATTGATACCTGTGACAACAGTTCTTGGCCTTATATTTGCAGGTCTTCTTGGAGGAGTTGTTGTAATAGAGGAAATATTCAACTACCCTGGAATGGGTTATTGGACAGTTCAGGCATTGATTAACTATGATACGGGTGGAATTATGGGATCCACATTACTCTTTGGTCTAATTCTCGTTACAGCAAATTTCATTGTGGATTTACTCTATGCATATATTGATCCAAGGATTAGGCTGGGTGAATAAATATGGCGGAATATACATTCAGGGAAAGTTTGAAACCAAGAATTGAGAATTTCAAACTCACAATGTCCATCCTTTTAAAAAGTCCAGCATCATTGATTGGCATGATAATTGTTATTGCCTATATCATAATTGCATTGCTTGATCAATTTGATCCTTCAGCTCTCGGTTTAACAGGAAGTGTTGACTACCTTTATCCGAATTTCATAAATACTGTTCCAATGCCACCTGGTCCCGGACACCCTCTGGGTACAACATACCCTGGTATTGATCTTTATCAAGGAATAATGAAGGCCATAAGAATTGATTTAAGTTTTGCTGTCTTTGTTGTAACGTTTGGAGCTCTATCTGGAATTCTCATAGGTGTAGTTTCGGCCTATTATGGTGGATGGGTTGATGAGATTGTAATGCGTATAACAGATATTTTCTTCAGCATTCCATACCTTGTTCTTGCAATAGCTGTAGGTGTATTTCTAGGAAGATCCCTTCTCATTCTCTCAATAGCTCTAATAATAATATGGTGGCCTATCTATGCAAGGGTTGTAAGAGGTCAGGTTCTTTCCCTAAGAGAGCAGACATTTGTTGAGGCAGCTAGGGCATCGGGGGTAAAGAATGGAAAAATTATGTTAAAGCATATACTTCCCAATACATTTGCACCCATATTCGTTCAATTTTCATTCGACCTTGCAACAATAGTCCTCACACTTGCAACATTATACTTCATAGGATTTGCACCTTCAAACACATATATGCCGGAACTTGGTTACCTTTCAAGTATAGGTTATGAGTATGCAATTGTGGGTGACTGGTGGACAATAGTATTCCCGGGTTTTGCATTGCTCATATTCGCTCTTGGAATGAACCTGCTTGGTGATGGTTTAAGGGATGCTCTTGATCCAAGGTTGAGAAGGTGATTCAATGGAAAGAAAGGTTCTAGTTAAAGTTGAAAACCTGAAAACACACTTCGTAACATGGAAAGGTGTTGTCAAGGCACTGGATGGTGTAAACCTTGAAATTTATGAGGGTGAAACGCTGGGACTTGTCGGTGAAACTGGATGTGGAAAATCAGTAACATCCTTATCCATAATGGGTCTCATACCTCCAACACAGGGATGTATAGTTGAGGGTAAAATATACTTTGAGGGTGTTGAATTAACAAAGAATGTAGGAAAGGATGTTAGAATCGTTCAGAAAAGAAAAAAGGCAAAACTCAAAGTTAAAAGAAAACTTTACAATAAGACACAGGAATTCCTGAATAAATTCCGCGGGGAAAAAATGGCAATGATATTCCAGGAGCCCATGACCGCTTTGAACCCTGTACTATCAATAGGCTATCAGCTAACTGAACCGATCCTTGAACATCAAAGGAAACAGCTTGCACAGAGGATCCTTGCGAGAGAGACATTGAGTGATGAAAAATTCATGGAAATAAAAAATGCTGTTTTCTCAGGAGACAAAAAGGCACAGGAAAAATTTTCAAACGATGAAATTTCAATGGCAATGGTACAGCAGATGAGTTCAATTTTTTATAGAACCGATCTAACAAAACTTCAGAAGGAAGAAGAAATTGATAAACTTAAAAATGATAAAAAATTGTCAAGGTTGAGAATAAATTATCTTAAGGCTGTGGCTGAAGGAAAAAATCCATTAATTGGAAGGATCCCAGGTCTAAAGGGCTACTTGAACAAACCTTTAATAAAAGAAGCTGAAAAAAGGGCTATAGAATTATTAAGGTTGGTGAACATTTTCAACCCTGAAAGTCTCCTGAATGCATATCCGCATGAACTCAGCGGCGGTATGAGACAGAGGGTAATGATAGCCATGGCCATGTCCTGCGATCCAAAGCTACTTATAGCTGATGAACCCACAACAGCACTAGATGTAACAATCCAGGCCCAGATACTTGATCTTATGAAGGATCTGAAAGAAAGAACATCCTCTTCAATACTCTTCATCACCCATGATCTTGGTGTTATTTCTGATGTTGCTGACAGGGTTGCTGTTATGTACGCAGGAAACATTGTTGAGATCGGTGAAAAAATGCAGATATTCTATAATCCAAAGCATCCATACACGCAGGGACTTCTGAGATCCATACCGACGGAAGAAACAATGAAATCAAAGCTGCATATAATTCCTGGGAGTATACCAAACATGATAAATCCCCCACCTGGATGCAAGTTCCATCCGAGGTGTGAATATGCCATGGACATTTGCTCAAGGGAAAAACCTCCCATGAAGGAAATTGAACCGGGTCATTATGTTGCCTGCTGGCTCTACTGAGGTGAAAAGATGAATAATGAACCACTGATAGTTGGAAGACAGTTAAAAAAGCTCTTTGAACTAAAAACAGGTATGTTCACAAGAAGGAAACTTTACGTTAAGGCTGTGAACGGTGTTGATATTGTTATACATAAAGGTGAGGTTGTTGGACTTGTTGGTGAATCTGGATGCGGAAAAACGACACTTGGCCGTTTACTTCTAAGATTAATTGAGCCATCGGGCGGAGAACTTTTCATAGATCCACCACAGGAAATAATGAATAAAATTATGAACAATGAAAAATTAAGCAATGATGAACTCAAAAAATATTCCCTTTACCATATGTCAAAGAAAAAGGTAAGGGAAATGAGGAAAGATATACAGATAGTTTTCCAGGATCCATATTCCTCTCTTGATCCCAGGTATCTAATAAAGGATATTATAGCTGAGCCTTTGGTAACATTTGGATGGAAACAGAAAGATGCCTATAAAAGGGCTGAGGAACTTTTGATTAAGGTAGGATTGGGCCCTGAATACATGAACAAATTCCCCCATGAACTTTCAGGAGGTCAGAGACAGAGGGTGGCGATTGCAAGGGCATTAGCGCTTAATCCAAAGTTCGTTGTTCTTGATGAACCAACATCAGCTCTTGATGTTTCAGTTCAGGCACAGGTTCTTAATCTTCTTGATGATCTGAAGAAGGATTTTAACCTTACAATGCTCTTCATCTCACACCATATACTTGTTGTAAGGCACATAGCTGATAGAATAATGGTAATGTACCTTGGTAAAATTGTTGAAATTGCTGAAACAAAGGAAATTTTCAAAAATCCATTACATCCATATACGCAGGCTTTACTATCAGCAGTACCAATACCTGATCCAAAAACAAAAAGGCAGAGGGTAATTTTGGAAGGAGAAGTACCAAGCCCCATCAATCCACCAAAGGGCTGTGCATTCCATACAAGGTGCAGGTTTGCGTTTGAAAAATGCGGTTGGGAATCAAGGGATCTTGTTGAACCTTTAAGGTTTGCCCTTGATCCTCAAAGGAATCCCGAACTGGGTAATTCAGGTTTAAAGAGCATTGAAATCCTCAGCGATACCGATATTATTCTTGAATTCACAGGAAATGTTAATCCTGAGGTTGTAAGATCAATAATTGAGAGGGAGAAAAAGGAGTCAAACTTAAGGGCTTTCTACGGTATAAAGGAAATAACAAAGGAAAATGAAAAAATACATGTAAAGCTTTATGATCAACAGGAACCGCAGTTAAAGGATACCGGTAATGGTCATTTTGTTTCGTGCTTCTTATATTAAAACATAAAAAACATTTTTAAAGTCTTTTTTCATTATTTTTAAACAATGAAGGAAATGCTATGGAAACCCGATGATGAAAGAATTAGTAATTCAAACATTAAAAAGTTCATGGATTATGTTAATGAAAGGTATTCAAAAGATTTCAGAAATTACTTTGATCTTTATAAATGGTCCATAGAAAAACCTGAAGATTTCTGGGAATCTATCTGGTATTTCACAGGTATTAAATATTCAAGGAACTTTGATGAAATACTTTCAAAGCCCGTAAAATTTCCAGGTGCTGAATGGTTCAAAGGTGCAGAATTAAACTTTGCTGAAAACCTTTTAAGGTATGAAGATGGTATTGCAATAAAAAGCTATAACGAGAATGGTAAGATTAAGGAGATCACCTATGAAAATCTGAGGAGGGATGTTTCAAGGATACAAAATTTTCTGAAGAAAATTGGGGTAAAGGAAAATGATAGAATTGTTGGCTATATGCCAAACATATCTGAAACTGTAATTTACATGCTGGCAACAACATCACTTGGTGCAATATGGTCTTCTGCGGGAACTGAACTTGGACCCGGTGTAATTGAAAACAGGTTTTCTCAGATCGAACCAAAAATAATGTTTACAGTTGATGGATACTATTACAAAGGTAAAAAATACTCTCTATTGGAAAACATAAAATCTCTCTCCAAAAATTTGAATTCTCTTAAAAAAATTGTAATTTTTTCATATACTGGTGAGGAAAAAATAAAAGATGATAAATTTGTTTATGATGATGAAATTGAATATGTCAATAATGAATTGGAATTTGTTCAGGTACCATTCTCACATGCACTTTACATAATGTTTTCTTCCGGAACAACAGGTAAACCAAAGTCCATGGTTCAGAGCGTTGGTGGTGTTTTAATCAACCATCTTAAGGAATTGATAATACATTCAGACCTGAAGAGAGATGATGTAATAACATATATAACATCACCCAGCTGGATGATGTGGAACTGGCTTGTAAGTTCACTTGCCGTTGGATCACAGATCATCCTCTATGATGGAAATCCAAACCATCCTGACTGGAAAAGGATGTGGGAAATAATAGAAAATGAAAAAATAACCATATTTGGTTGCAGCGCATCCTATATAAATTATTTAAGGGGTGTGAATGCAAAGCCTGGAGAAATTTTTGATCTATCATCATTGAAGGAAATATCACAGACAGGATCACCCCTTTCGCCGGATGGATTCAAATGGATCTATGAAAACGTAAAGAAAGATTTACATTTTAATTCAATATCCGGAGGGACAGATATAAATGGATGTTTTGCAATAGGTTCACCAATTCTACCTGTTTATCCCGGTGAATTACAATCACCAGGTTTGGGCATGAAAATAAAGGCATACGATGATAATGGTAATGAAATATACGATAGGGTGGGTGAACTCGTTTGTGAATTCCCCACACCGTCCATGCCAATATATTTCTGGAATGATGAAAATTATGAAAGATACATATCATCATATTTTTCCTACTACATGGAAAAGGGAAAAAATGTATGGAGGCATGGTGACTTTGTTATATTCCACAGCGATACTGGAGGTATAACAATCCTTGGAAGATCAGATACAACATTAAAACCTTCAGGTGTGAGGATTGGAACTGGTGAAATATACAGTGTAATAGAATCAATTCCAGAAATTGAGGACAGTGTTGTTGTTGGACAGAACTATAAGGGTGATCAGAGGATTATACTTTTTGTTAAGTTAAAGGACAATATTATTTTAAACAAAGACCTTGAGGAGAGAATAAAAAGGGAATTGAGAACAAAGGCATCACCAAGGCATGTTCCGGATCTCATATTTCAGGTACCTGACATACCGTACACATTCAATGCAAAGAAGGTGGAAATTGCAGTATGGAACATTGTTAATGGAAAAAATGTAACAAACACGGAAACAATAATAAACCCTGGGAGTTTGAAATACTTTGAGGAAATAGCAAAAAAATTGAATTCACCTTGAGAGTATTGAAATAACCTGGTCAACAACATTGTAAAATTCAGGGTCCTTTCTGTTCCTTGGTCTTGGTAGGTTTACCTTGAAATCCTCAACAATCCTTCCAGGCCTAGGGCTCATTATCAATATTCTATCGCTCATTAAAACCGCCTCATCTATGTTATGTGTTACGAGTATAATTGAATCCGGTGGCAATGATGGATCGGCCCAGAGCATTAAAACCTCTTCCCTCAATGCATCAGCGGTAAGGGAATCAAGGGAAGAAAATGGTTCATCCATGAGGAGGACTTCCGGATCCACCGCAAGTGCCCTTGCAAAACCAACCCTCTGTTTCATTCCACCAGACAGTTCCTTCGGATATGCGTTTTCAAAACCATCAAGACCAACAATTGAAAGATACTTTTTTGCAATTTTACCTGCCTCCTCCTTGGAATATCCAAGTGGCTGAAGAACTATTTCCACATTTTCCTGAACAGTTAGCCAGGGAAAAAGAGAAGGATTCTGAAAGACCATTGAAAACCTCGGTTTTGATTCTTCAATTGGTTTATCCATATAAAGTATCTGTCCGAATGTTGCCTTTTCAAGACCAATAATAATCCTTAAAAGTGTCGATTTACCGCATCCGGAAGGGCCAACAATGGATAAAAATTCCCTTTTTTCAAGTTTAAATGAAATGTTTTCCAGAGCAACAACCTTTTTACCGTTAACACCGTATACCTTTGAAAGGTTCCTGACCTCAAGGAAAGCCATTGTAATGGAAATTATTCAATCATATATTGTTTTTTCCATCTTCCCTTGGTGCAAGTATTGGATATAGAATAACTTCCTTTATGCTTTTTGCACCCGTCAGTATCATTGTTATTCTGTCTATGCCTATGCCAACACCACCTGCTATAGGCATACCTACCCTTAATGCCTCAACAAAATCGTAATCCATCTGCTGCGCTTCCTCATCACCAAGCGTTCTCCTTTCCATTTCCTCTTTCAAAAATCTCTCCTGCAAAACAGGATCGTTAAGTTCGGTATAACCATTCGCTACCTCAATACCATTTATGAATAGCTCAAACCTCTCAACAAGATCTTTATTGTTCCTGTGAAGTTTGCACAGAGGTGTACTTTCTTTTGGATAATCTATAACAAATGTTGGCTCTATAAGCTTCTCCTCCCATATTTGTTCGAATATTTTTGTAATTGCAATTCCCCTGACATAAACAGGTATTTTTATTCCATAATCATCAAGCATTTTCCTTATATCTTCATCACTCAACTTTTCAACATCTATTCCCGCTTCACTAAGCATTTCCATCATTGGTTTTCTTTTCCACTTACCCGATATGTCAACTTCCCTACCATTCAAATTCAATTTTAAACTATTGTTTACCTTTTGGGCAAGGTGTTTTATCAACTCTTCAGTTAAATCCATCATATCGTTGTAATCCTTATATGCTTCATATATCTCTATCATTGTGAATTCAGGGTTGTGTTTTGAATCTATATCCTCATTCCTGAAATCCTTTCCGATCTCAAAGACCTTTGAAAATCCACCAACCAGCAACCTTTTAAGGTAAAGTTCATCCGATATTCTAAGATAAAAATTTCTGTCTATTGCATTAACATGTGTTATGAATGGCTTTGCGTTTGCGCCACCATAAACTGGCTGTAAAATTGGTGTTTCGAATTCCAAAAAACCCCTGTTTTCAAGGAACCTTCTTATTTCGGAAACAATTTTACTCCTCTTCCTGAATATTTCAAAAACATCCCTGTTAAGGATAAGGTCAAGGTATCTCTGCCTGTACCTTGTTTCAACATCCTCTATACCAAACCAAGTATGGGGTAAATCGTAAAGGGACTTTGAAAGAATTGTAAAATCTTTTACAAGTATGCTCAATTCACCCTTTTGGGTTCTGACAACAGTGCCGGATACTCCAACAATGTCCCCTTTATCAATGTATTTTTTAAAAAAATCATACTTTTCATTCAAAACATCAAACTTGAGGAAAAGCTGTATCCTTTCCTGATCCTGGACAAGATCACCAAATCCAACCTTACCATGAAAACGCAATGCCATTATTCTTCCCGCAACTTTTACATCCCTGTTCATGAAGGATTCAGGATCCTTCACTATTTCACCTATTTCATTTGTTATACTGTAGGAATTTGGATAGGGATTTATGCCCATTGAATTTAACTCTTCAAGCTTTGATAGCCTGTAAAGATAATCCTTTCTTTCAGGCATTTTTCACACCGATATGGATTCCCTTACCTTTTCAAGCCTTTCCCTTATTCTCTTAACAGCATAAAGAAGCGTGTCCTTTGCCTTCAGCGATCCATCAGTTTCAAACTGAAAAACAAACCTTGTTTCATCCTCAAAAATCTTCACATCATCGTGCTGGTAAAGACTTGCAATGTATTTGCATGGAATATCATCTGTAACAACTATTACATCATCCTTTTCCTCAACAATACTTTCAGGGCATTCTTTTTTGATATTTTCAAGAACATCTATGTATTTTGGAACATGGAATTCCCTGTGGTATTTGTATGCAACACCGCTTGTTACCTGGTACCTTGCATGTTCCTTTGCCGTACCCATTACTGCCTCAGCATCAACTATAAGCGCCTGGTTTTCCCTCAATTTTACTATGGGAATTTCCTTATCAACGGGTGCAAAGCTTGGATCACCAACCGGAATGAGATCACCGGAATAAACTGTGCATGGACCGAACTTTGTTATGTTGTATGTAACAGTGCATAGCGGGCATGCCTGGTCTGGTGGGTGTGAACACTCACTCCTGAATTTCATGTTAAGATCCGTTGGCAATGGAACAAGACCAAGCCTGTGTGCTATTATTTCATTAAAAAGAGGGGCTGAACTGTTGTAAATATGTTCCTGTCCATTCTCATCTATCCTCTGTATTGAACCAAGATGGAATGTTACATTCTTTATTGCAAGCTTTGGGATATCGTTTATTAAAGTTCTCCTTAAAATGTTTGCAATCGAATAATTTATATCACTTACCTCGAACCTTATAAATCTGTCATTAATTTCAAGGATTCTGATATTCATAATGGTGGGTTGATTAACCCGCCACCTCCTTTATACTCTCCTTCCCCTCTTTCCACCCTTTCTCCTTGTTCCATCATGCGGAATGGGGGTAACATCCTCTATTCTTATTACCCTGAAACCTGCCCTTGTAAGTGCCCTTATTGCTGCCTGCGCACCCGGACCAGTTGAATGGCTCTTGCTACCACCAGGTGCCCTTACCTTTATTATTATATCGTTAATGCCCTTCTCCTTCAATTTTTCAGCAACAATATCTGATGCCTTCATTGCAGCATAGGGTGAAGACTCATCCCTATCAGCCTTTACAACCATACCACCTGATGCCTTGGCAAATGTTTCGGCACCAGTTATATCCGTTACCGTAATTATGGTATCATTATGTGAAGCATAAATATGAACAACAGCTATTTTTGTCATTGTGCCTCACTCCCTTCCTCTTTTGGCTTTACACGCATTGGATGGAGTTCATTACTCAAAGGTGAATTTTCATTGAATTTTATTAAGGGCTCTTCACTCTTCTTTACCATATAACCCGGTATTGAAACAACCCTTTCACCTATGCATATATGGCCGTGGGTTATGAACTGCCTTGCCTGCTTAACAGTATTTGCCATACCAAGTTTGTAAACAACGTATTCAAGCCTTCTTGCAAGTAATGATTCAAGGTTGAGTGCAAGAATGGCATCAATGTTCGCTGTTTTTTCATCTAGCAGACCGTAGGAAATCAATTTATCAAGCAGCTGTTTTAACTCCCTGTTTGCCTGCGTATCGTTGTACCTTATCTTTGCCTGGAGTTTTCTTGCCTGTGCCCTGAAATTCCTCAAAATTGATTCTGTTTTCCATATTTCCCTTTTGTTTTTCAGACCATACTCCTTGAGAAGTTTATTTTCCTGCTCTATCCTTTCCTTCTCCCATGGACGCCTTGGCTTTTCATAGGTTTTCCTGTTGAACTTTGGATCTCCCATTAACTCTTCGCCTCCTCCTTCTTTCTTGCCACACCAACAGTCATACCGCTCCTGTTGTTTGACCTTGTTCTCTGACCCCTGACAGGAAGGCCCCTCTCATGCCTTATTCCTCTATAAGCCCTTATTTTCTTGAGCAAATCTATATCATCCTTTACTGCAAGATCAAGATCCGCCCCAACCAAATGCAAATTTTTACCTGTTAAAAGATCCCTTTTTCTGTTCACAGCCCACCAGGGTAAATGTTCTCCTGCATTATCAATAATTTTTTTCAATTTATCGATCTCATCATCAGTAAGTTCTCCAATCTTTTTATTTTTTGGTATTCCTGCAGCTTTTAGAATAAGTTCCGATGCCCTGTAACCAATACCCTTTATCTGCATAAGTCCATAAACAGCAATCCTATTACCATCTAGATCTGTATTCGCGAGCCTTACTATGTATCTGAACTCCTTATTATCTTCCATAGCAATCCCTTTGAATGTTTGTATCATTCCATAATTGTTACCCATATATGAATTTTATTTAGATTCACATCATCGAAAGTAAGTCAATATATTTGTAAGCCTCCTTACCCTCATGGAAACAGTATTTGACCGTTTTGTATTGTGATTTGAAATCCTTCACATCCTCCTTTACCCTGTTTGGATCCTCATTATCCATTGCAACCCTCTTTATGAAATATGCAATTTCATCCATTTCCGATTCTTTCATACCAATCCTTGTTACCTCCTGTGTTCCTATCCTTATTCCTGAAGGGTTCCTTGGCTTTGATGGATCGTCATAGGGTAAAAGGTTCATGTTCAGAATAATGTTTGCCTTTTCAAGGTTTTCAGCTACTTTCCTACCACCACCCTGTGCCTTCACATCAACAAGTATTGTATGGCTCTCAGTGAATCCAACCTTTTCACCAAGTACCTTGAAGCCAAGGGAATAAAGTGTCTCCGCAAGCCTTTTTGCATTCCTTATCACCTGATCAGCATACTGTTCACCAAACTCAATGTGTTCGGCAAGTGTTACACCAAGGGCGGCCATTGTGTTCAGATGATGGTTGCTTATAACACCTGGAAACACTGCCCTCTGTATCCTTTCCCACATCTCCTCATCCTTTGGATTTGCAAGTATTATACCCCTCTGCGGTCCAGGTAATGTTTTGTGTGTGCTTCCAGAAACAACATGCGCACCTTCCCTCAATGGATCCTGGAATCTTTTACCGGCTATCAATCCAAGAACGTGCGCACCATCATACCAAACATAACAACCTGCTTCATTGAAAGCATCCTGCAGTTCCCTTAAGGGTGTTGGGAAAAGAAAAACAGACTGACCGAACAATGCAACCTTTGGTTTAACAATTTTTATCAATTTTGATGTAAGATCAACATCAATGTTCATTGTTTCAACATCAAATGGGTAGTTTATAACATTTAAACCCCTGAAGCCTACTGTACCAAATTTAGCGCTGCTTATATGTGCTCCACCTGCAAGAGGTAATGCTGTTATTATATCACCCGGCTGTGTTAGGGCAAAAACAACAGCCTGGTTTGCATTTGTTCCTGATATAGGTCTAACATCCGCATATTCCGTCCTGAAAAGTTTCTTTGCAAGTTCTGTTGTTAGTATTTCAATCTGATCAACGTAATAGTTTCCCTGATAGTACCTCTTTCCGGGAAGACCTTCAGCGTATCTTGATCCAAGATCTGAAAGCAAAAGTTCCTTGGCAAGAGGTGAAATAACATTTTCACTGGCAATTAGTGGTATTGATTCCTCGAATAATTTGTTATGATTCATCGCAAGCTGCCTAATTTTTAGAGCATTTTCAAGATTCTCATCCATATTTACCACGGAAAACTGTAATGATTATGTTAATCATTAAATTTTTTAAATTCATTGAAAAAAATTTTAAGTAATAAATCACTTTCTTCCAATCCATGGAATTCAGCAAAAAACAGTTTAACGAATGGTACAATGAGGTTATTGAGGAGGCAAAGCTTGTTGATAAAAGATACCCAGTTAAGGGCATGAACGTCTGGCTACCCTATGGCTGGGCAATTGCGAGAAAACTTGACGAAACATTGAGGAAACTTTTATATGAAACGAACCATGAAGAGGTTTATTTTCCTCTTCTAATTCCAAAAGATCAGTTTTCAAAGGAGGAGGAACACATTAAAGGTTTCAGCGGTGAGGTTTTCTGGGTTGAGAGGGGAGGGGATTCAAAACTTGATGTTCCTCTTGTATTAAGGCCAACAAGCGAAACTGCCATGTATCCTCTATTTTCTCTATGGATAAGAACGCATGCTGATTTACCATTAAAAATTTTCCAGATTGTTAATGTTTTCAGGTATGAAACGAAACAGACAAGAACATTTCTGAGGGTGAGGGAGATACATTTCTTCGAGGCACATACCTGCCATGAGAGTTTCGAGGATGCTGAAAGACAGATAAAAGAGGATATGGAAATATGGGAAAAGCTGTGCGAAAAACTTGCTTTACCGTATGTCTTAAATAAAAGACCTGACTGGGACAAGTTTGCCGGTGCATTTTATACAATTGCAGCAGATACATTTTTACCATCCGGAAGACCATTACAGATAGGTACAATGCACCAGTACAAACAGAATTTTTCAAAGGCATACAATATAACTTTCCTTAAGGAGGATGGATCAAGGGACTATGTGTATCAAACAACCTTTGGAATAAGTGAGAGAATTATAGGTGCGCTTATCGGGATACATGGTGATGATAGGGGCCTTATTTTACCCCCTGAAATTGCACCCATACAGATAATTATAATTCCTATTGTTGGTGAGGAAAAGGAAAAGATAATTGATGAAAGTAAAAAGGTTCTTAACGAACTTTCAAAGAGTTTCAGGGTAAAACTTGATGACAGGGATAATTATACTCCGGGCTACAAGTTCTATGACTGGGAGCTGAAGGGTGTTCCCCTAAGAGTTGAAATAGGTCCAAAGGATATAGCAAACAATGTTGTTACAGTAGCAAGAAGGGATACGGTGAAAAGAATTACACTGAGCAGGGAAAATTATGTTGAAAAGATTGGTGAAATACTCGAAGATATTCAAAAATCGCTAAGAAAAAGGGCATGGGAAACCATGTTTTCACAGGTAAAGGAGGAGAATAACCTTGATGATGTAAAAAATAGTGAACTTGTTTCAAAGGTATACTGGTGCGGTGAAGATTCCTGTGCACATAAGATTGAGGAATATACGGAAAAAAGGATACTTGGAACTCCTCTGGAGAAAAATGAAAAGGTAGGAAAATGCATTGTTTGCGGAAAAGAAACAACAAACTTTGCCTATGTTGGTAAACCTTACTGACTCTGCTTTTCACTGACCTTTGCAAGTATTACACCAAGGATACCGAATAAAAGTATTGGCATGACGAATGAGTATAGGCCAACATCCAACCAGGCATTGTAGTATAAGGCCCAGCCAAAATAGAATAAAAGGGCTACAGTTATCAGAATGTAACCGAATATTTCTATGAGTGTATTCTTAAGCATATGCTTTTGGGAATTATTATCAATATAAAAGTTTTATCTATTTCCTTTAATTATCTTTCTTGATGAAAATTGGTACATGCGGATTCTGCAGATCCCAAGAATATATTTTCAAAAAATTCAATGTGGTGGAACTGCAGAATACATTTTACGATTTTGTAAAGGATGAAACCATTAAAAATTATAGGGAAAAGGCGCCTGAAAATTTTGAATTTACAATAAAGGCAATACAGATAATAACACATGAAAAAAATAGCCCAACATACAGGAGGTTCAAAAGCAAGAATTTTAACATGGATAACTTTGGAAATTTTAAATTGAACGCTGATACTGAAATGGCAATGGAAAAAATGCTTGGTTATGCAAAAATTTTAAAATCAAAAATTATAATATTTCAATCACCACCAACATTCCATGAAAGTGATGAAAATAAAAAGAATGTTTTTGAATTTTTCAGAACATTCAAAAGTGATGAAATTATATTTGGATGGGAACCAAGAGGAAAATGGTCCCATGATACATTAAAAAAAATTTTCAGTGAATTTGATATGATACATGTGGTGGATCCATTCAAAAATAAACCTGTTTATGGAAAATTCAACTATTTCAGGCTTCATGGCATTAATTCATATTCCTATATTTACAATGATAACGATCTCAGAAATCTTAAAACTATGACAAAGGAAAATGATTATGTACTGTTCAACAATGTAAATATGTGTGATGATGCATTAAGGTTCAGGAGGATCGTTGATGAAATCCAGGGCACCGGCGAAGGTAATACTGTTTGGTGAACATGCCGTTGTTTACGGTGAACCGGCCATATCAATGGCAATTAATCTTTATTCCAATGTTGAAATAGAATACAGCCAAGAAACAACCATAGATGGATTAAAACCAGATTTCAAATACCATTCATACATTTTAAAGGCACTTGAACTTGCAGGAATTGAAAGGGATGTTAAAATAAGGACTGAAAGCATGATAGAGAGCGCATCAGGTCTTGGATCCTCTGCATCAATATCTGTCGCAACAATTTCATCCGCTCTGGCCCTTAAAAATTCATGGAAAAGGGATGAAATAGCAAAACTTGCATTTTTAACAGAATACCATGTGCAGGGGAGGGCAAGTCCTGTTGATACAAGTACAATAACAGCAGGTGGATGTGTTATTGTTTCTTCAGATTACAATGAAAATACACTCTGGAAAATAAGTATGGATGATAAAACCTGGTTTGTTTCAAGGGTAGATATTTCTGACATCAATTTTATTGTTGTTTTTTCAGGCATTAAGGGATCAACAGCCGAACAGGTAAGAAAGGTTTACAATTTTGTATCAAAAAATTCATTCGGTATGGAAATAATTAAGAAAATAGGTGAAATATCAAGGAATAGTTTGAGGGAACTGGAGAATGGTAATGTTGAAAAAATAGGAGAATTGATGAATGAAAACACCAAACTTCTTTCAATACTAGGTGTTGGTCATGAAAAGACAAATGAAATCATGGAGAGCGTTTCCCATTATTCATATGGTGCAAAAATTACAGGTGCCGGTGGCGGTGGATCTGTCATAATACTCCCAAAGAATGAAAATAAGGTAATTGAAACACTTGAAAAAAAAGGTTACAGACCAATCAGTATAAAGATTGAAAAAAATGGTGTTTCATTAATTTAAAAATTTTAAATTTTAGGAATTTTTGTTGACGTTATTACCCTGTCATTCTCCTTGAGCTCAATGATCCTAACACCCGCTGTGTTTCTTCCAAGAACAGGTATTTCCTTCACGGGAATCTGAATGGTCATGCCATTCATTGTTTGAACCATTATGGATCCAGAATCATCCGTGACGATCATTGAAACCATGGATCCAGTTAATTTGTTCAGCCTGTGTGCCTTAACGCCCATGGCACCCCTGTGCGAAAGTCTGAACTCAGAAATTTTTGTTCTCTTTCCCTTTCCATATTCAGTTAATGTTAAAAGGTTATCTTCATCCCTTCCTATTGCCATGCCTATGATTTCATCTTTATCTGATAGTCTTATTCCCTTCACGCCATATGAATTCCTTCCCGTTGGTCTTATTTCCTCCTCACTGAACTTTGTTACAATACCATTCTTTGTACCTATCAGAACAAGATTATTACCCTCACTGTAAAGAACATCTGCAAGAGAATCTTCACCAAGGTTTATTGCAATTATACCCTTTTTCATGGGGTTTGAAAAGGCTTTAAGGGGTGTTCTTTTCACATATCCCTTCCTTGTAAGAAATATAATATAGCCTGAATCAAATCCCTTTACAGGTATTATCTTTTCAACCCTTTCATTTTCATCAAGGTTAACATAGTTTATTATATTTTTACCGTTTGCCTTCCTTGATGTTTGAACTATCCTGTAACACTTTAACCAGTATACTTTACCCTTATTGGTGAAGAGCAACAATGTATCCCTGTTGTTGGCTATGAATATCTGCTTCGGATAATCCTTTTCACCGTATTCTGTTATGAGACCAACACCCCCTCTGGACTGCTCCCTATATTCTGAAAGTGGTATCCTTTTTATGTATCCATCCTTTGAAAATGATACAAGAACATTTTCAGGTGGAATTAGATCCTCAATATCCCTTCTTGTTATTTCCTCCATGACTATTTCTGTTCTTCTTTCATCACCATACTTTTCTTTTATTTCCCTAAGTTCTTCAACCATTATCTGGTATATTTTCCTCTCATCGGAAAGTATTCCCTTCAGTTTCTCTATTTCCTCACTCAAGGATTTTTCCTCATTCACAATTGATTCCCTTTCCATGGCGGTTAATCTCTGTAGCCTTAGATCAAGAATTGCCTTAGCCTGTAATTCGGTCAATGAAAACTTTTCAATCAGCGATCTTTTTGCCTCATCGTAGTTAAGGGATGATCTTATTGTTGATATCACATCATCAAGGTTATCAAGTGCAATAAGAAAGCCCTTCAGTATATGCTCCCTCTCCTCATCCTTTTTTAGATCATATTCAATCCTTTTCTTTATTATGTTGAATCTGTGATTTACAAAATGTTCTATCAGATCCTTGAGCGTAAAAAGTCTGGGAATGTTGTCAATTATTGCAAGATTTATTATGCCATAGGATATTTCAAGCTGCGAATGTTCAAAGAGCTGGTTTAATACAATATCAACATTTGCATCCTTTTTAAGTTTGAATATTATCCTTATTCCATTTTTGTCAGATTCATCCTTTATGTTCTGTATTCCTGTTATTTTTTCTTCCTTTATAAGAGATGCTATTTTCTGTAAAAGATCCGATTTGTTTACCTCATATGGAATTTCCGTGAAAACTATGCTCCTCTGATTTTCATCACCCTCAATATGGTATTTTCCCCTCAGTTTGAATGTACCTTTCCCTGTTTTATATGCCTCTATTACGCCAGAAAAATTAAAAATCTGTCCACCTGTGGGGAAATCCGGACCCTTTATGAAATTAATTAGATCATCCACATCCGCATCCCTGTTGTTAATGTAGTATATTATGGCATCAATAACCTCACCAATATTATGGGGTGGCATGTTTGTTGCCATACCAACAGCTATACCGGATGATCCGTTAATAAGAAGGTTTGGTATCTTTGATGGTAAAACTGCCGGTTCCTTAAGTGTACCATCAAAGTTCATTACCATTGGCACCGTTTCCTTTTCAATATCCTCGAGCATTTCCTCTGCTATTTTTGTCAGTCTTGCTTCGGTGTACCTCATTGCTGCTGGAGTATCACCATCAATGCTTCCAAAGTTACCCTGACCATCAACAAATGTATAACGCATGGAGAATGGCTGTGCCATCCTGACAAGAGCATCATATATGGGTGCCTCGCCATGGGGATGGTATTTACCCATTACCTCACCAACAATCCTTGCACTCTTTTTGTAAGGTTTATCATGGGTTAAATTCATTTCATACATTGAATATAAAATCCTTCTCTGTACGGGCTTAAGACCATCCCTTACATCAGGTAAGGATCTACCAACAATTACACTCATTGCATAATCCATGTATGAACTTTTCATTTCCTCCTCAATTGCCCTTGTTTCAACGTTTGCCATATAAACACCTCATACATCTATGTTCATTGCTTCCCTTGCATGCTTCATTATGTATTCCTTCCTAGGCTCAACCCTGTCCCCCATTAGAAGTGTGAAAATCCTGTCAGCTTCAGCACCTGTTTCAATATCCACCTTTATCAACCTTCTCGTTTCAGGGTTCATCGTTGTTTCCCATAACTGTTCTGGATTCATCTCCCCAAGACCCTTGAATCTCTGAACAATGGCTCCTTCACCCATCTCCTTTAGAACCTTTTCCTTCTCATCATCAGAATAAACATACCTCACTTCCTTTCCCTTCTGTATTTTGTAAAGTGGTGGCTGTGCAATGTAAACATGGCCATTGGTTATAAGATCCCTCATGTATCTGTAAAAGAATGTTAATAAGAGAGTTCTTATATGCGCACCATCAACATCCGCATCCGTCATTATTATTATTTTTCCAAACCTTAGTTTGTTTATATCAAAATTTTCCTTAACACCTGTACCTATTGCAGATATCAGTGCTTTTATTTCCTCACTTCTGAATGCCCTGTCAAGGTTTGCCTTTTCAACGTTCAGTATCTTTCCCCTCAGGGGAAGAACAGCCTGAAACTCCCTGTTCCTTGCCTGCTTTGCCGATCCACCAGCACTATCACCCTCAACAATGAAAAGCTCGGTTTTACTTCTTTCCTCGAGCGTACAGTCAGCAAGTTTGCCTGGTAAATCAAGTGTATCGAGGAGATTCTTTCTCTTTACCAATTCCCTGGCCTTTCTTGCTGCCTCCCTTGCCTTGGCTGTGTTTATCACCTTTAATGCAATCAACCTGGCAGTGTTTGGATGCTCCTCAAAATACTTCTTAAGGTTTTTCTGCGTTATTGAATAAACAATTCCCTTAACCTCACCATTTCCCAGTTTTGTTTTCGTCTGTCCCTCAAACTGGGGTTCAGGGTGCTTTACAAGTATTATTGCAGTTAGACCCTCCTTTACATCATCACCTGTAATGTTTATTTCACCAAGGTTGTTCTCCTTTATGTAATCATTTATTACCTTTGTCAATGCTGTTTTAAATCCAACAACATGTGTTCCCCCTTCCTCCGTATGAATATCATTAACATAACCAAGTAAAGTCTCATATGGGGAATCCGTATATTGCATTGCAATTTCCACATATACGGAATCATCGCTCTCAGAGAAATTTATTATATCCTCATGGATTGGGTTGTTTCCTTCATTCAGGAATTTTACAAATTCTACGAGACCACCATCATATTTAAACTCTTCAACTAAATTATTTCTGAGATCCTTGAGGACAATCCTAAGACCCTTGTTCAAAAATGCAAGGCTTCTCAATTTACCCTTTACAATATCGTATTTGAAGTTTGTTGTTTCAAAAATTTCAGGATCTGGCTTGAAATGAACGAATGTTCCATGTGGTGTATCAATTTCAAGTTTTATATTTTCCGGTAGATCCATACCATTTTTCCATTCACCAAGATCAATGATTTCAGTTTTTTTCTTTCCCTTTTCATATTCCTGATAGTAAACCCTTCCATCCCTTCTAACAACAATCCTGAACCATTCGGAAAGAAAGTTTACAACATGTATACCAACACCATGCAGGCCACCTGAAACCTTGTAAACCTTTCTGTCAAACTTTGCACCTGAATGTAGCTCTGTGAGAACTATCTCAAGTGCAGGTTTATTGTAAAGTGGATGTATTTCAACTGGTATTCCTCTTCCATCATCCTCAACACTTGCAGATCCATCCGGATAAAGTTTAACTATAATGTTTTTGCAGACCCCCGCCAATGCTTCATCAACACTGTTGTCCACTATTTCCATGAGTAAATGGTGTAATCCCCTTTCCTCTGTGCTCCCAATGTACATTCCTGGCCTTTTTCTAACTGCTTCTATGTCGCTTAATATTTGTATATTTTCAGCTTTATAATCATTTACATTATTTTCCATACTTACTTTTCTCCTTTTTTATTCATATCTATAATATCTTCTTTAATAAAAATTTTTTCTTATTGCTTTTTCCCTATAAAAAACAATGTTACCATATTGTATATTTTATTAAATATTTTTCTCTCTATAATAAATTTTTTCCTTTCAATGATTTTAAAATTAACAAGGAGATCTTCCATTTCATTTTCGTGAAAATAATGCGTGATTATTCCATTACCCCTCAAAAATGTGTTCCTTTCAACTTCAATTCCCTTACCATACCTGAAATCTTCAACTGAAAATATCTCAACAAAAATATAACCATTTTTCTTTGTTACCCTTTCAATTTCACTCATTATTCTTTTTCTATCAAACACATGTGAAATTATATGGATTGCAAGAACTGCATCAAAACTTTCATCCTTGAATGGCATGTAAAGAGCATTACCAAGTACCCTTTGAAACTTTAAATTTCTCAGTGCATTCATAGAAAAATCCATCAGTATTACATTGTAACCCCTGTCAATAAGATACTTTGATGATTTACCCTGCCCCGATCCCAAATCAAGTATAAGGAATGATTTTTCAAAGTATTTTATCATTTCAGACCAGTCCCTTTCACCCCTCCAGAGTACCCTGTTCCCCCTGTATTCCCTTTCCCATGCCTTACGCTGGTTCTCATACCTCATAGGAATGTAATCTTGCCCTTTCATAAAGCCTTCTCCATAAAAGTTTATTCAAGGTAAAAACAACTAAAACCATAATCATAACATATAGAATGTTCAGTGCAACGTTTCCAAGATCATATGTTGCGTAATCAATGAGATAACCAAGGCCCAGAACGGAATAAACAACACCATTCACAACAATGTACTCTGAAACAATTAAAGCATTCCAGCCACCACCCCAGCCAGTTATGCTTCCAGTAATAATAGATGGATAAATGCCCGGGAGAAGAACCTTTCTGATGTACTGCCATCTTGTCAGCCTGAAAGCCCTTGAAACATCATCAAAATCCGATGGGAATGTATTTATTCCGGATAGAACATTGAAAAGTATGTACCATTGCATTCCTGTCATGATGAGGAATATGCTTGCAAGATCCACACCAAATGGTAAATTTATTAACAAAAGAACAAAGAATGGAAATAGAGCAGTTGCAGGGATTGATGCCAGTATTTCAAATACCGGTACAAGATAATTTGATTTTTCTTTTTTTGATTTAAGGTAAATTGCAACAGGAATGATCCATAATAGAGAGAGAAAGTATGCAATGGAAAGTCTAAGGATTGATAGAACTATTGCAAGTGGAATCGGATATAGATAGGATGGTGAAATTTCAACATTAATACCATGCTGGAATGACAAAATGATTGCGTAAACTATAAGTGAGAAAATGAAAATCAGGAGGGCATAACCAACGTATTTAATATTTTTCCATATTTTTGAAAATAGAGGAAATTTAGCAACGGTCGTTATTCTTTCAATGATTTTCCTGAAAATGTCTAATGGTTTTTTGAACAATGGGAGGAATTTTAAAATGTTAAGCAGGTAGATTCTTCTTTCAGTTGTAGTTTCTGCAACACTTTCATATTTATATTTTTCAGATACTTTTGCTAACGGTCTCCATATTAAAATATCCATTGCGATTATTATAAGAATCAATGTGAAAAGGGCAAGAAGACCATTAAATATATGGCCGGATTCAACCTCTGTCCAGAGGAAAGATCCCAAACCAGGTAGCGTATAGTTTACGTTTCCAACAGAAATTATTTCAGCAGCGAATAGGAAATACCATCCTCCAGCCCATGACATCATGCTGTTATAAACAAGCCTTGGTATCATGGCAGGGAAATATAGAATCCTGAACCTTGAAAGACCTGTAAGGGAAAATGCATTTGTTACCTCCCTCAATTCCTTTGGTATTGTTATTATGCTTTCATATACACCGAAAGCCATGTTCCAGGCCTGGCTTGTGAATATTAGTATTATGGATGCAAGCTCCACGCCAATACCACCAGGAAAATAGTAAATAAAAAGGAAAAGTACAACGGGAAAGAAACCGAGAATGGGAACGCTCTGAAGTATATCAAGTATTGGAATAAGAATTTTTTCAGCTTTTTTATTTATGGCCGCATAAAGACCATAAAATATGGAAAATATTAGGGAAATAACATATGCTGCAAGCATTCTTCCGAATGAAAACAATGAGTAGAGAAAAACCTTTAAATCAATAGATGGAGGAAACAAAGCGTATATTGCAACTATCAAAAGTATTGAAATTTCAACGATCAAATACTTTCTTATCTCTTTCCACACCATCCATCCTAAAATTTCATTAAGGTATATACATTTTTTTGGAATTTTTTTAATTCGATAAGATTAAAATAATGTATGTTTTCATGTGTTCCATGGACAACAAAACGCTCAATGATGCAGAAAAACTTTACAATAAAGAACAGTTCGATCAGGCACTGAAACTTTACCTTCAGGTCCTGAATGATGCTGAGGAGAAAGATAAAGTTAACATACTTAGAAGGATCGCTGAATGTTACATTTACAAAGATCAACCTGATGTTGACAATGCTCTAATGTATGAGGAAATGGTTTTAGAAAAAATTAAAAATGATGAAAAAAGCTATCTGAAGGAAAAAATGTTTTATGCAACAATTCTTGCAGAAAAGGATGAGAAAAAGGCCTTGGATATTTTTAATGATCTGGAAAAAATAATTTCAGAAAAATATCATGAACTATTACCTGAACTTTATAACAACATGGGTCTTTTACTATGGAATGATAAAAAGGCTGCAGAAAACTATTTCAAAAAGGCACTGGAAATTTCAAGGGAAAAGAAGGATTTTGAAAACTACATACTTTCACTGCAGAATCTCAGTTACCTTGAAAGGGAAAATGGAAATATGACAAAAGCACTTGATTATCTAAAAATTGCAATGGATGCAATAGATGAGACCATGAAGGGAATTGCAAAAAGTAAAAGGAAGGAGTTTAAAGAATCATACATGGATGTTTACGATCAGGCCGCTGACCTTGCACTTGAAATGGAGGACTTTGACCTTGCCATGGAAATAACCCAGAGATCAAAGGATATTTCATAATGAAAAATTATCTTTTACAATACTCCATAGTTTTTCAATAACATATTCATCAATTTTTTCACCAAGTTCCTTAGATGCACCATTCGGATCGCTTAATGTTCCATAGGTGTATATTTCCCTGTACTTCCTTGTTACCATATATTTTTTATCGGGCTTTTTTTCAAACACCCAGTTTTTCTTCACAAGATCCTCTCTTATATGCAGCATCCTTGATGTTTCAATTATTCCGGCATGTGAATCATTTTCAGGGACGAGTTTTGCTCTAAGTTCGTAAGCAATGTCATAATCGGAAAGGACCATGATTTTAACATCCTTTTTCTCAAGTATCTTTCTTGCAGCATACCTTATTGCACCCATATGGAGGGAACTTGCGTGCCCCGAAATTATCAGAATCTTTTTAACTCCATCCTCCGTAATTTCCTTAAGTATATCGTAAACAAGGTTGTAAAGGGTTTCAAAACTGATTGAAATTGTACCCTTAAAATCATCAAGCTCCGTATACCCGTAATAAATGGGAGGTAAAATTAAACCGTTTGATTTTTCTGCAATTTTCTCAGCAACATATATGGCCTGCAATGAATCGGAACTTAAAGGTAAATGGTGACCATGCTCTTCAGTGGATCCAACAGGCAAAATCACTAGAGGATCTTGTTTTAATCTTTCCTCAATTTCAGGGTAGGTGAGATCCATCCAGTACATGATACAAAATAGGTAACTTTAAATTTAAAATTTTTGAGTCCCGGCTCCCGGACTCGAACCGGGGACATGCGGATTTCTGCGGCGGCTTTTTTCCCACTACAGTCCGCCGCTCTACCACTGAGCTAAGCCGGGTAATTACTTTTATATCAAAAGATTATTTAAAATTTCTTTTTTCAAAAAGACTTTTGGGAAAACAATAAAATAAAAGGGGAGGAGGGGCATCAGCGTGATTGATTGCATGCTCATGCAATTGATCGATTGGTATAATCATAACCTTATATTTAAAACCTTCGTTTCAAAAGGTAGATTAAAACAAAAATTGAAATAATTAAGGCAAAAACGTAATATGGGCTGTAGATAAAAAGTGGAATTATGAAAAATATTACTTCTGAGTTAAAAGTATGAACAACACCTGAAAAAATTAATGGAAAGATGTAGAGGGAGGAATTTACAATATATATGTTTGAATAGAAAGAAATAATTGATATACCGGCGAAAATTGAATCATTTTTAAAGTTTACCGTTGATGAATAAATGTAAATGCCTGTATTGGAAATACCTGTGTGAAATTTTGAATTTTCAACAAGAATATTAACATTTTTTCCATAAAGTATTCCTGATGATGAATTTGCATAACATTCATTTATCAAATAATAACCTGGTAGATCAAGGTAAATTGCATAGCCTGAAGATGAATTTAAAATCAAACCAGATAGAATAAAGGGGTCGTAGTATTTGCCTGTTCCAACAATGAATGAATAGTTTAAAAGATCATTTTCATTTTTCAATATAATAGAATTAGTGTAAATGTATCTGTAATTGGACGGCCAGAGCGTTTTATCAATACTGGTAACCTTTCCAATCATAAAATCATTCTTTATGAATGGAATTTCCATTGCGCCGTAAATTGTAAAATTTCTCTGTATCAAATATGCCGAATTAACATCCATTCCATTTACATGGAAATCCCTGAATTCGACGGGACCGAGGTTGGTGTAAAATGAACAGGGCCCGACACTTTCAGCAAAAACATATAATGAAAAATTTTTTAATTTTAAAGGTGTTGAATAAATATTATCATCAATATTTATTAATGTAAAATTTGATTGAAAATTGATTGAAACATTGTATAAATTGTTTTCAATAACCTTTTTTTCAATAATGTTTATTTTTGAATCATTACCATAAAAAAAGTTTGAATTACCGTTATCATAAATCCCAAAATCAAATGAAAGGTTATAGGATCTTATTTCAACATAAAATGAATTTTCTTCAAACCTGTGCATGGGATATTGGGAAAAACCCCTCATTTTAAATGTTATATTTTCAACATTTGTATAATTACCAAGAAAGACACCTGTAGAAAAACTTTTAACAGGAAATGTCCATTTATCTATTTCAGGCGATCCAAGGCCTATCTGCTGATGCCATATGTAAACATTTCCATTATAGTAAACATCATGGAAATCTGAAGGATTGTAATATTTCATATAATAAAGCTGGGGTAAAAAGTATCCAAGTGAGAAATGTAATTTTGAATATAAATCAAGCAACATACCCGCAAAAATTGGTGCCGATAGGCTTGTACCTCCAACACCGGTAATACCATTGCTGTAAATGAAAATACCTGTCTGGGGGTTACCATCCAGCGAAATATCCGGAACCCCTCTTCCGCTTGAATTTAAAAAGAATTGCCAAGGAGGTCTGGTAAAAATTGAACTGTAACCACCACCGCTTTCGGACCATGCCCTTTCATAAATGTAATTATTATTGATATACAATGTTGTCCCTCCAACACCAACAACATAGGGATCCGATGCAGGATATTCAACAATTGGCGAATCGCCGGATGATGCAATTACCGTTATGTTTTTATAAGCTGCTTCTTTTAATATTTCATGAAAATATGGATCATATATTTCATTTTCAGGACCCCCCCAGCTCAAAGAAATAACATTTCCAATATTTTCATCTATAACAGTTTTAAGAACATTTTCTAGGGATGAAACATTATCATCAGGTGAAACAGCAAGAATTATATTTGCACCAGGCGCGAATGCATGTATTGTTTCAACATCCAGATCAGTTTCAAGAACCCATTGGGATGGAAATATTTTTGGTTTTGAAATGAAATATTTGACTGTTAGATTCAAAGGAGGTAAATTATAAATATTATTGAATTCATTTGTATTTTCTGTTATATTGGGATCACCATATGGTACTACAACAACAGCTGTGAAATTTTTTCCATTGAATCCCGTGTTGATGAGATTGTTTACATTGTAAGCATCGACAAGTTGATTAACGGTGTATGGATCATTGGAAAAAACCAAATTTGAACTTACGTTTGTATCAATGTAAATCAGGCTAGAATTTCTTATTAAATATTCTGGTAAATAGGCCCTATTATTATGGAAATTAAGTGCCTTAATAAGATAATTTGATTTACCCCATATACTGTAAAATAAACCAAATTTTTCAACATGAAGATTAAAATGTGAAAAATAATTGTATAGATCTGAAAAATCACCATTATAAAACATTATGAGCTTCACATCTTTATTTGAGTTAAGAAAATTCAAATGATAGATATTTATTTCACCTATATTTTGAACATTTTCATTTATTAAAGGTATCTGCGTGAGAATTAAAATTACTGTAAACAATACCAATACTTTCATTTTATAAAGGATAGATTCTCAATAATAAAAATATTTTTGTAATGAATTCATTTAACTTTAAATGATTTTCATGGAGATACCCGTTTTCAATTTAACAAAAAAAGGAATTGAGGGCTATAAATCAATAGATGAATTTTTCCAGAACGTTAAGGATAAAACAATATATGTAATAGATATGGATTCGCTGAAAGGAAAGGAAATTAACTTCAAAATACTATCAAAAATATCAAAGATATATGATGTATGGTATGAATTCAATGCCAGGTGGATGAATGATGTTTCAGATGTTCTTATATCCGGTGCTAAGATAGCAGTTATGTCGGGTGAGAGAATAAAAAATAAAGTTATAAAACATTCACTCGAAATAACGGAGGATCTTGCTCTAAGATCAGAGGATTTTAACACACTGAAATTCTTTGTTGAAAACGGTGGTAAAATTATAATATCATCAATACATTTTGAAAATGTTAGGAACTTCAGAGTGATTGATGGGAAGCTGGTGGAAATATGATAGATAATCTAAAAATGGCAATATTTTTCGTTGAAAAGAAATGCGGTAAAAAGGAGCTGAAAAGGGAGGATTTCATAAGAATACTTTCTTTTGAAAGCAGATGGCTTGAGCCGTCGATGGTTGACAAATTCCTTGAACTTTGCACCAGGATACATTTACTTGAAAAAAACAATGATGTTTATGTTTCACAGTTCAGCACAAAGGGTATGGAAATACCAATAGATTTTTTCCTTTCCCCTGAGGATATTTTGAATTTTCAAGAAACAAAAGAAACAAAGAATATATTTTTGAATATAGTTGAATTCCTTCAAGAAAAAACTGGGAAGGGAAAGAATGAAATTGTCAGCGAAATAAACAAAATAAAGGCAAAAATGAAATATATTACAATTGAAACTGCAGCCCTGATATATGCAAATGATCTTGATGTGGATGTTTCACAATTCATTAAGGAGATTGAAAATTCAATCATTTCTAAAAAATAAAATAATAATAAAAATTTCCTAAAAAAGTCATTTTTGAGAAAAGAATTTTGTGAATAGTGTTTTTCATTTTTAATAAAATATATTAATGTACTAGCCCAAGCTCCTGAATCTTTATGGATCGGGTCAAAGTAATATTTTAAATCCCGGTTTTCTTAAAAAAAAATTATTCGATTTTGTTTGGGTTATTAAGAAGCATGGAAAACATCTAATTAAAAATCTAAAAGGGAAAGTAATAAATATGCCAAAAAATCAATTCCATTCGTTCATCAAATAAGCACGAAGAGAAAATTTTTCAATAAAAGATATAGATATTTGCAAGGTTTAAACGAAAATACCTGGCTACAAAAATTTTAATAATGATTTTCCTTTAAATTGCAATATGGACAGACCGGACTGGGACGAATATTTCATGAGAATGGCTTATCTTGCTGCAACAAGATCCACATGTTTAAGAAGGAAAGTGGGTGCCATAATCGTTAAGGATAACAGGGCAATTTCAACAGGTTACAATGGTCCTCCTGCAGGGCTTGCACACTGTGATGTTACAGGCTGTATAAGGGATGATCTCAACATTAATTCAGGTGAAAGGCATGAGCTTTGCAGGGGCTTGCATGCCGAACAGAACGCAATTATACAGGCTGCAATGCATGGTGTGAGCGTTAAGGATTCAACAATTTACGTTACAAACCATCCATGCGTTGTATGCGCAAAAATGATAATAAATGCGGGAATAAAGGAAATTGTTTATGCTGAAGGTTATCCGGATGATCTTGCCAAGTTGATTATACTTGAAAGTAACGTTAAGGTGAGACAGTATTCGCTTAAGGACAAATCATTCGAAAGGTTAATTGATGTATCCGCTAAAAGATTCTAACCCCTGAAGTATATTTTTTTATTATCCATAAGGGCATCCATCAATTTTTTACCCTGTTCTGACTTTATCTTTATTTTTGCAATACCATCCTTTGAGAAAACAATGTTGAAAAGATATTCATTGTCAGCATATATACTACCCTTTTTACCCGAGAGTGATTCATCACCAATCAGATATATAACATCCTTTTTCTTCTCAACCATAATTTCCCTTGTTAATTTTTCATCCTTAAGAGGATAGACTTCAATATGCATTCCTATTACTTTCTCTATTTCATCAATGTTTGCTCCCTTCCTTCCTATTACCTCAGGTATTTCATCCTCCGGAACGTAAAGATTCATGAGATTATCATTAACAATTTTAACTTTCACAGGCATTCTTAAATATTTTTTTATTAGATCTAAAACTTTAGATTCAGCAAGTTCTATTATTTTTCCCCTTTCCTCCTTTACGGGAATTACAACAACCTCCTCTCCAAAGGTATAGATTTCATATTCAACATTGTTTGTGTAATAGTCTTTAACTAAAATAACTGGTCTGGCAAGATCCTGTTCCGTCATACCGCTTGGTATTTTCACAACATATTCAAGAATGAGTATCTTTGAAATTTTACCATCCTGGATGTGTATAACAGTATCAACTATCTGTGGTATCATACCAAGCTCAATCCTTCCAATAAGTCTCTGTATTGCATCAATTGCTCTTGTTGAATGGACAACACCAACCATTCCAACACCCGCAAGTCTCAGATCCGCATAAACCTTGAAATCCTCTGTTGTCCTTACCTCATCGAATATTGTGTAATCGGGTCTTACCAAAAGGAGAATGTTCCCTGTCTTTTCCATATCTCCCTCAAGGGCTGTGTACTGTGTTATTTCATCTGAAACCTGCAGATCCCTTGGCCTTTCCATGGTTTTTACAACTTTACCACTCTTTGAATAAAATTCTGCAACAGCCTGGGCGAAGGTTGTTTTTCCTGCACCGGGTGCACCGGATATTAAAATACCGCGTGATGGTTCAAGCAGTCTTTTAAGCAATTTTTCATCAAGTCCATAATGTTCTATTGAAAATTTAACAATAGGCCTTACAGCGGTAATTTCAAGACCATCAGAGAATGGTCTCCTTGTTATAACTATCCTGTATTCCTTCAGTTGAACAACAGTAACACCCTTCATCTCATACTCAATATATGAATCATCACCCCTTGCCCTTTCTATAATATCGTTGGCTATGTTGTTCAATTCATCCTCACTAATTGGTGAATTTGATAATGGATATAACTGAAAGTTTCCTGGTGAACCCTTCTTTGCCATGGGAACTGTATTGACTTTTAAATGCACGCTCATTGTGCTTTCATCAAAAAAATCCTCAATCTTCACCTTTGGACCAGTTATTTCACCAAGGTAAATAACATTTATACCCTTTATCCTTGCAACAGTTGATTGAATAAAATCCTGTGTAACAAGTGTTGCATTGTTTTCTATTGCAACATTCCTTATCATTTCATCAATCTCTCCACTCTTTGCCCTATCAATCTGCCATTTTTCAGGTCTTTTGCCACCGAATGACAATTTTATTACATTTTTATGGTAAAGATCAATTATTTTTTCAAGTTCGTTCAAACCTGTGAAACCAATCATCAATCCCCTGTTTGCCTGTGCCTCTATCTCGGATATCACAGCCTCGGGTATTATTACTTCCCCTCCTTCCTTTGATACAAGATCGTAAAACTTACCGCTTATTATCACGGATGTATCCGGAACATATTTCATGATTAACACAAATAATTATTACTTAAAATAATTTTTTAAAATTTCATCAAGTATCCTGTTCACCATGGATCCATCCGCCCTTCCAGATACCTTTTCCATAACTGTTCCCATAAGTATTGCCTTTGCATTACTTTTTTTAACTATGCTCTCATTTTCCTTTATAATTTTGTTTATAAATTCTCTTAGATCCTTTTCACCCATGGGTCTGTATTTTTCAACTATTTCATCAATATTTTTTCCAGATTTTATGTAATCCCTGAGAATGTATGGTATTCCATCCTTCACAATGTATCCATTCTTAAGGAAAAGGAATATTTTTGAAAGTACATTTTCATCAATCTTTGTTGTATCATAACCATCCTTTTCAATCTCTGAAATTGTGTTTATTAAGGTTCTTGATATAACATTACCGTTACCGTAAATTTCATAGAGTTTCACAAATGTTTCATCAAGATCGTTGTTTATTATCTGGTAAGCCTGCTGCTTCGAAATACCATATTTCTTTGAGAATTCCTCAACTGTTTCTTCAAAACTCTTTGGAAGATTTTTCCTTATTCTTTCTATCATTTCATCTGTAATTTTTACAGGTGGTATATCAGTTTCAGGATACATTCTTTCCCTTCCAGGTAAGGGCCTGAGAAATTCTGTTGTACCATCATCCCTTGGACCTCTTGTCTCTTCTGTTATTCCCTCCTTTGCCTTTTTTATCCTTTCAATGAGCATCGATATGGCTGTTTTTGCCTTATTTAAATCAGCAACAACAAAAATTATCGCATCCCTTTCACCTGCATTGAAGAATTTTTTCAAATCATCAACTTCCTGCTCGCTTATTCCATATGCCGGTAATTCATCTGTATGGAAAAGTCCTCCTATGCCCAAAACCCTTACTATTTCTGCAAGCTCCTTCCCAAGCCTGTATTTTTCACTTTTTAAATATCCTGCAAGGTTCGAAACATAGAGTGCATATACCCTGTTATTATTTTCAATCCCATTTTTAATTATCTTACTCTTGGTATTATTGAAAATATGGGTCACATCACCTTCTTTGAATTCAAATTTCAGATCCTTCAATTCCTTTGAAAGATCAAGTAACATTTTTTGCCTTTCCGCTTCATACCTTGATATTTTTTCAAGGAGGTTTAGCCTTGAAACACCCTTCACCTCAACCCTTTTTCCATCAATTGATATGTTCAGATCCTGCCTTATTGAGCCGAGACCCCTTTTCACCCTTTTTGTGGATCTCAGAACAAAACCAATCATTTCTGCAACCTTTTTTACCTGCTCTGGTGTTGTCAGTTGTGGGGCGGTGGATATTTCAATCAATGGAATGCCAAGCCTGTCAAGCCTGTAAACAGCATAACCCTCCTTCTCATCTATTTTCCTTGCGGCCTCCTCCTCAAGGCATACTGTTGGAATATCAATCCTCCCAAATTCAGTATCAATGTAACCGTTAAGGCCTATTAATGCTGTCCTCTGAAAACCCGATGTGTTTGATCCATCTATAACAATTTTTCTCATGAAATGAACTTCATCAACTATTTTACAGTGCAGCAACAATGAAACAGTTATGGCAATTTCCAGCGCATCCATATTTAGGGGATGCGGTGGCTCTTCATCCATTTCAACAAGGCATGAATTCTCAGTTATCTGATAAATAAATGTCCTGCTCTTTTTTGATTCTAAAAGTGCCGCAGCATCATATTCACCAAGTTCGCTCTGTACCGGCCTTAAAGTTCTTACAAATTCACCAAGAACGTTATCGCTCAAATATGAATCGCATGAACAGAAAAGTTTCTTTGTATCCAGCTGTTGATGGATCTCAAGACCTGCCTTGAACATTCAGTTCACCCTCCTTTCTGAAATTTCACCTGCAATATTTTTTTCCATAATGTTTTCATAATTCTCTGGAAAGTTACCCATTGCCCACATAAGTTTAACGTATGCCACCTCAGGAAGCATGTCACCAAGAGGTCTCACACCTGCCTTCACCATTTCCCTGCCCGTTGAGTAAACGTTCAGGTTTACTGAACCGTAAAGGCACTGGGATGTTATGCCCACATAAACACCACTATCTATAAGATCCTTCAAAACTTTTATTGTATCGGATGAAACATGACCTAAACCTGTGCCGGCGATTATTATACCCTTTTTTCTCGAACCTATATATTCAAGAGTATCAGTATCCATGTTCGGATAAAAGTAAATTAAAGCAACACTTTCATCCATTTTATCGTATAGTTTCAATGGCCCCGATCTTTTTTTATAATCACTTAAAAATTTCACATTTTCATTTATCCTTGCAATGATTTCGCTGTTTATTGACTTGAAAGCATCCCTCCTGCTTGTGTGCATCTTCCTTACCCTTACCCCCCTGTGAACATCAACATAGGTATCCGACATGGATCCATGCATGGCAACAACCACTTCCCCGAGATCAGTTTCAAACAGTTTGAATGATGCAAGTAAATTTAGATGAGCATCACTGCTAGGTCTGTCCGATGATCTCTGCGCGCCAACAAGTACAACAGGACCTGGAAGATCCTGTAACATGAATGATAAAGCTGCGGATGTGAATGCCATTGTATCAGTTCCATGGGGAATTAGAATACCCTGGGATCCATCCATAAATGCATTGTATATTTCCCTTGCAATTACTTTCCAGTGCTCAACCTTCATATTTTCGCTGAGTATGTTAAACAATACCTTTGTTTCAAGGTTATATTTATTACCTATTTCAGGCACAGCGAAAAGGAGTTCATCGGGTGTTAGAGCAGGTTTTACCGCACCCGTTTTGTAATCTATGTAACTTGCTATTGTACCACCAGTTCCAAGAATTGTTATCTTTTTACCATTTTCATTCTTTTTTACACTTATCTCTTTCCTTTTTAACTCATAATGCTCAATGAATTTTATTTCAATAATTTCACTTTTTTTCAAACCAATATTGTATCCATTTTCAAGCTTCAAAATTAAAATATCATCTGAACTGAATTCATGTTTTGGCATAATGTATCCTCTAAAAACACCCTTCCTGGTTATCAATTCAACAAAATCTCCTACAGAATAATCCATAAAGGTCGGTATTTATTATAACAAAATTAATTTTATGGTATGAATTTTCATAAATTATGTTCATAACGTTTGAAGGAATAGATGGATCAGGCAAGACAACAATAGGTAAATATGTTCACGATTATTTGAAAAATAAAGGAAAAAGTGTATTTTACACAGAGGAACCCAAAAACATTTTATTCGATGTTAAAAAAATCATGGAGAATGATATTGATGATTTTACAAGGTTATTCATCTTCATGGCTGATAGGGTTGAGCATCTAAAATTGATAAGGGAGCATATTGAAAAGGATGAAATTGTGATATGCGATAGGTTCATCGATTCAACCCTTGCATACCAGGGATCAAGGCTTGTGGATAAACTTGGATCCATGGAAAAATCCTATGAATATATTATGAAAATTTTTGAACCATTTGGTCTAGAACCGGACATGATTGTTTATCTTGATGTGGATCCGGAACTGGGTTTAAAAAGAATTGGAAATAGAAAAAAGGAATTCTTTGAAATGGATGTTGAATATTTAACCAGGGTGAGGAATTTTTATTTATTTCTATCAAAAAAGAGAAATTATGTGGTTATAGATTCGAACAGAAACCTGAAGGATGTTATTGATGATGTTTTGAACGTTTTTCAAAAAATTATATATATATTATAAAATTTAAAAATTTTATTTTTGATTTAAGTAGTGAATTTAACCAATTTTAGGTAGCAAATTTCATTGATAAAACTAAAAATTTTAATATCCTTTTCAATTAAAAGGATTATGAATGAACTTTTTAATGATCTGGATGGAATTTTAATATACAACCAGGGAGAGCCAATTGTTGATCTGAACTTTTTCTACTTCACAAGGTTGCTTGATTCTGGCCTTTTTGAGGGGTCGTACCTTTTTATGACAGAAGAAAAGAAAATTATAATTACAAGCCAGCTTGAGGAAACATCGGCAAGAAAATCCGGTATGGATGTGAAAATATTCACAAAAAATGAAGAGAAGGAAAATATACTCAGGGAAATTGTTGGAAACAGGAAAAGAATTGGAATTTCATTCAGCACAATATCAAAGAAGGAATATGATCACCTGAAGAATTTACTAAAGGATGTGGAATTTGTTGATGTTGACGAAAGGATAGCAAAAATGAGAATGGTAAAGGATCAGGAGGAAATTAAAATAATAAAAGAGGCATGTAAAATTGCAAGTGATGTGGCAGAAGATATTGTCAATTACATAAAAGAGGGAATGAGAGAATATGAACTCGCAGCTGAACTTACACACCTTCTCTTGAAGAATGGGGCACAGGACAATGCATTCACACCAATCATTGCATTCGGTGAGAATTCCGCAGAACCTCACTATTTCAGCGGTTCAAGGAAATTGAAGAAAGGTGATATTGTCCTTATGGACTTCGGTGCAAAATACAGGAAATACAATTCGGATATAACAAGAACATATGTATTCGGGAGAGCAGATGAAAAAATTAAAAGGATGTACGAAGTTGTTCTTGAGGCACAGAGAATTGGAATAAATTCAATAAAAAAGGGAGTGAAAGGATCTGATGTGGACAAGAATGTAAGGGATTTCATAGATTCAACAGAGTTCAAGGGATTGTTTATTCATTCAACTGGTCATGGTGTTGGTCTCGCTGTTCATGATCACGCTGCATTGAGCCAGTATTCGAACATTGTTCTTGAAAATGGCATGGTTGTAACTGTTGAACCCGGAGTGTACATAAAAAACTTTGGAGGTATAAGGATAGAGGATGATGTTCTTGTGGATGGGGAAGGCGTTGTTTTAACACATGCCAAAAAGGATCTGATTGAAATCTAGACAACTGAGCTCTGTAGAAATCCTTAGTAAAGTATTTATTTAGGGGGATCTTGTCGGATTTATGGAAGACATCAATATGACAAAAATCCCCCAATTCGTAAAGAAATCACAGGAATATAAGTTTATCGAACAG
>JAVRLK010000002.1:0-8583 GCA_031961545.1 Thermoplasmatota archaeon
AAAAGGTGCAGGAAGGACCGCCATCAGAATAGCTAAAAATGATGGAAAACAATACAAATCAATCTCAAGGAATAGAGGATGTTATGAATATAAAGAGGAAAATAGGCAAAAATTATCACATAAAATGAGCAACTCAAAGAGAAATTTATGATTGTTAGAGTGATAAGGTAGAAAAAGAGATTATTATATTGTATCAAAAATAAATTAAAAAATGAAAATTTAAAGAAAATACTGTATGTTATGGATAGATCAAATTAGACATGCGGAGAATCTGATGGCAATAAAAACTATTTTATAGGTATTACAATTAATGTGATCCATGGCAAACAAAAAGGTTAATAAGGAAAGTTCAAAAAAGGATGAATACGTGGAATTTCTTGAGGATACACTCGGAGAGATGTCCCTTGCACTCATAATAGACATGGAAAGGCATGGTATTTTCACAGAAAAGGGCGATGAGTTTGTTGTCACGGACAAATTCATGAACAGACTCTATGAGGAAAGTTCAAAGTTGCTCTCTGAAGAAACGGATGAGGATGAAATCATTGGAGAGGCTGTTTATAACGCAATAAAAAGCTTTTATCCCGAAGATACACTGGAAGAGGAAATATATCCAAGGGCTGACATTGTTATAGGGTTTGTTCTTGAGGATCTTGAAGATTTCATATCCCAGAACAAAGAAAAATGATTGTATGCGGAGTGGACGAGGCGGGGAGGGGGCCTGTAATAGGGCCGCTGGTAATATGCGGTCTATGTGCAGATGAGGATGAAATAAAAAATTTTAACGTTAAGGATTCAAAACTACTTTCACCCAAAAGAAGGGAATACCTTTTTGATAAAATAATTTCAACAGCAAAGAAATACGTTATAAAAATAATTCCACCTGAAAAACTGGACGAAATGATGAGGGAAATGACCATCAATGAAATTGAAGAAATCTATTTTGCAGAAATAATTGATGAATTAAAACCTCAAATTGTTATAGTTGATGCTGTTGATGTGGATGAAAAAAGGTTTGAGGAGAATTTAAAAAAGAGGTTAAAATTTGAAATAAAAATAATTTCAAAACATAAAGCGGATAGGGATTATCCAATTGTTTCAGCTGCATCAATAATAGCGAAGGTAACAAGGGACAGGGAGATTGAAAAAATAAAAAAGGAAATTGGTGATTTCGGTTCAGGATATCCTGCGGATCCAAGGACCATGAATTTTCTTATGGAATATTACAAAAATAACGGTTCTTTACCAAAGTATGTAAGGAAAACATGGAAGACAGTACGCAAAATTTTAAATTCCAAAAGCAATTTGGACAGATATGGATGAACTCATAAATCTTGTTAAAAAATTTAATGAAAGAGCAGAGAGGGATGAATCCTTAAGGAATAATCTGAAGGACCTGAAAAGGAACATTGTTGTCAAATTCTCCGATGATGGTGAATATTATCTAAAACTTGACCAGGCAAAGGTTGAAATGTTAACTGATCCATTCACAAAGGCTGATATTACCGTCGAACTCTCAACGGAAACGTTCAAAAAGTTGCTTAACAAGGAAATTGATGCTTTATCAGCATACATAACAAGAAAGATTGTTGTTAAGGCATCCCTATCCGATAAACTTCTTATTTCGGAGTTACTAAAATGAAAACGGATGAGTATTTTTCCCTTTTAAAGTCCGAGGCACAGAAAGCATATGATATTGCAATGGAAGCAAGATCCAGGGGTAAAGATCCTGAGGATTTCGTTGAAATTCCAATGGCTGAGGATCTTGCCTCAAGGGTCGAGAAACTTATAGGCCTTAATGGCATTGCCGAAACGATAAGGGAGATAGCAAAAAACAACAACAGGGAAATGACAAGCATACTTGCGGCCAGGGAAATAGCAAAAAAATTCTCAAATAACAGGGAAAAGGCTCTGGACATATCAATAAGGGTTGGTCTTGCAATTCTAACGGAAGGTATACTTGTTGCACCTCTTGAAGGTATTACAGATGTTAAGATAAAAACAAACGATGATGGGAGTGAATATTTATCCATTTACTATTCCGGTCCAATAAGGGGCGCAGGTGGAACTGCACAGGCCCTCAGCGTTCTTATTGGTGATATTGTAAGAAAGGATCTGGGAATAGGTAAATTCAAACCAAGACCGGAATTAATTGAAAGGTACAAGGAAGAAATACAGATATATGGAAATGTTGAACATTTACAGTACAGACCAACAGCATCCGAGATTGAAACTGTTGTTTCAAACTGCCCCGTTTGCATAGATGGTGAGGGAACACTTGATGAGGAGGTTTCAGGTTACAGGGACCTGAAGGAAATTGAAACAAACAGGGTAAGGGGAGGAATGTGCCTTGTAATGGTCGAGGGTATAATCCAGAAGGCAAGGAAAATAAAAGGACTTGTTGAAAAGTTGAAAATAGATGGATGGGAGTTCCTTGATAAAATTGTAGAGAAAAATGTGGATGATGGGAATGAAACATCAGAAAAATTCATTGAGGATATTGTTGCTGGAAGACCCGTTTTCGCACATCCGGGCAGAAAAGGAGGTTTCAGGCTTAGATATGGTAGATGCAGAACGGGTGGCCTTGCAACGGTATCAGTGAATCCTGCAACCATGTATGTCATGGATAAATTCATTGCAGGAGGAACGCAGTTAAAGCTTGAATTTCCTGGTAAAGCAGCGGGCATGACAGCATGTGATTCTGTGGAAGGTCCTATAGTTCTCCTTGAAAACGGTGATTTAATACAGATAAACTCAACGGAAAATTTGGATAATTTAAATATTGTCAAGGTTTATGATAATGGAGAAATTCTTATTCCATTTGGTGAATTCCTTGAAAATAATTATCCGCTTAAACCGGGAAGTTTTACGGAGGAATGGTGGAATCAGATTGCAAGGAGAAAGGGAATTGAAAATATAAAAATTGATACTTTCGATCAGGCCTGGAAAATATCAAGGGAATATGATATACCTCTTCATCCAAAGTACAATCTATTCTGGCATGACATATCAATTGATGATGTTAAAAAATTAAGGGATTATATTGTCAAACATGGAAAATTTGTTGAAGGAAAATTGTTAATTCCAAAAGACAGAGAAATTAAGGAAATACTATGCGAACTGGGCGTTCTTCACAAGGAAAGGGATAATTACATAATAGAACACTATTCCAATGCCTTAATAAAATGTCTTGGATTGAAGGTTGAAAACGATAGAATTTATTATGAAATTGATCTTAAGGAATTCAACAATACAATTGATTTAATTTCATACCTTTGCGGCATCAGGGTAAAACCGAGAGCACCAACCAGGGTGGGGGCAAGGATGGGAAGACCTGAAAAGGCAGCTGAAAGAAAAATGAGACCCCCGGTAAACCTTCTTTTCCCAATCGGTGATACATTCGGAAACAGGAGATCCATTTCAAACATTGTGAAGGATAATGAGGCAAAAATTAAAGTTTCAGCTGGATTGAGGATCTGCCCCAAATGCGGGAGGAAAACATACAGGGTAAGATGTGAAAAGTGCGGAACCAGAACAAATTACACTGGTAAAGAGGATGAATTTGAAATCTCTCTTAATGATATATTTTTCACATCAATAAAAAACCTTAATCTTGATATATCTGAATTCCCTGATGTAAAGGGTGTAAAGGGTCTTGTATCACAGGAAAAATTGCCCGAACCATTTGAAAAGGGTATTCTAAGAGCAAGACATGGTGTATGGGTTTACAAGGATGGTACAGCAAGGTTCGATATGAGCAACCTTGCACTAACACATTTCAGACCCGTGGAAATCGGTCTTACAGTGGAAAAGGCCAGGGAACTTGGATACACAAAGGATGTTTTCGGTAACGATCTTGTTTCATCAAATCAGATATGCCAGATTTTCCCGCAGGATCTTATAATATCAAAGTCCGGTGGCGATTATTTGTTGAATGTTTCAAAATTCATCGATGATCTCCTTGAAAGATTCTATGGTTTACCAAAATATTACAAATGTGAAAAAAGGGAAGATCTTATAGGAAAACTTGTTCTTGGACTTTCACCCCATACATCCGGTGCGGTGCTCGGGAGAATTATTGGCTTTACGGATCTTTCAGCATGTTTTGCCCATCCATTTTTCCATGCGGCAAAGAGAAGGAACTGTGATGGGGACGAGGATTCTGTTATTCTTCTTCTTGATGCCCTCCTTAACTTTTCAAAACATTACCTGCCAGGAACAAGGGGAGGACAGATGGATGCACCCCTATTCATGTCTCTCAGGGTTGATCCCAGGGAGATTGACAAAGAAGCACTGAACGTTGATGTATCCTGGGAATATCCTCTCGAATTCTATGAAATAGCTGAGAGGAATGGAAAACCGTCAGAGGCAGAAAATTTGATTGAAACCGTGAAATCCAGACTTGGAAAGGAGAATGAACTTTATCCATACGGTTTTACAAACGATACAGAAAATATAAACAACTGCGTACTTGAAAGTTCATACAGAACACTTGACTCCATGGAGGAAAAAACTGTGGCACAGCTTGAACTTGCCACAAAATTAAGGGCTGTTGATGAAATGGATGTTGCAACAAGAATACTTTCACACCATTTCATTCCAGACATCATGGGTAACATGAGAAAGTATGGTACACAGGAGTTCCGCTGTTCGAAATGTAACAGAAAATACAGGAGAATTCCCCTTTCAGGTAAATGTGAATGTGGTGGTAATATAATTCTGACAACATCACAGGGAAATATAACAAAATATCTGGATATTGCCAAAAAATTATTGAAAGAATTTAATGTTAATACTTATACAAAACAGAGGCTTATTTTTGCAGAAGAGGCAATAAAAACGCTGTTTATGGAAGAAAAGGAACAGAATGGTAAGAGGCTGGAGGATTTTGTATGATCGCAACAATTTTTGTTGTTGGTCCGGCGGGATCCGGAAAATCAACATTCACAGGTGCTTTCCAGGAATGGATGAGGAACAACAGCTATGAGGCGATTGCAGTTAACCTTGATCCTGGGGCCGATTCAATTCCCTATTTCCCCGATGTTGATGTTAGGAACTGGGTCGTTCTCCAGGACATTATGGATGAATATTCCCTTGGACCAAATGGTGCACAGATACTTGCATCGGACATGATTGCGAACAGTATTGATGAAATAAAGAATGAGATAGATTCATTCGATACAGATTATGTTATAATAGACACCCCAGGTCAGCTTGAACTTTTTGCATTCAGGACAGCAAGTGAATTTATAGTTGAAAAGCTCTCTGAAAAGAGGGGTTACATCCTTTTCATGATGGATCCCATGGTTGCCATTTCACCATCAGGTTACATTTCCTTATTAACATTATCCGCATCCGTATTCTTCAGGTTCTATTTACCATTCTCAAATATTATAAATAAAATTGATCTCTTGGAGAAAAAGGATCTTGATAGGCTGAAGATGTGGAGCGAGGATAGAAACATACTTTATGAGGATCTGAGGGCTGAAAAGGGAAACATTCAGAATATCTTTATGGGTGAACTTTTCAAGTCAATTGAGGAAAGCAACTATGATGTAAGACCAAGCTTTGTATCATCAAGGGATATTTCAGGCATGGATGATATTTATTTCAAAATTCAGCTTTCATATGCAGGCGGGGAAGATTTAGAGAAAAGGTAATCATCTTTTGAAAAATTCAACATCGGCCTTTCCATTAAAAATTTTAAGAATTGCATATCTTCCATCCTTTGCTGGACCGGGATTGAAGAAAAGTGTTTTACCATCATAATATTTTCCAGCATTTTCGTGAATATGGCCGAACATAACAACAAATGGCCTTTTTTCATCCACTGCCCTCCTTATTCCCTTATTACCAACATGTTTTCCATTTATTTCATCCAGTATACCGTATGGAGGTTGATGAAGCATAAGAATTGTTTTTTCATCAAGATTTTTGTTTAAAAATTCAAATGCCTCATTATCGCTGAAAACTATTCCCATGCTAACATTGTTAAAATCCGTTCCTCCAAGACCTACAATTTTATAATCAGAAAAAATGAAAGTATTTTTGTGCATATTAACAATTCCGCTTTCGTTCATTGAATTCAATATTTCAGGTGGATCGCAGTTTCCTGGTATGGCAAAGATCGTTATATCCTTTGTTGAAACATCCTTTACGATTTTTGCAGGACCGAAATGTGTTATATCACCGAGTATCATTACAGCATTAAAATCATACATAACATTTAATTCTTCAATAAAGTAATGGTTAACCCTTCCATGTAAATCGGAAAGAACAAGGAATTTTAATTCCTTCAAGTTCCCATTCCCCATGTTTCAAGGTATTTTTTCTGTTCCTCGTTTAATGTATCTATTTTTATGTTAAATGATTTGAGTGCAAGTTCCGCAACACTCCTATCAATTTCCCCGGGAACAGGATAAACTCTGTTCTCCAATTTTTCATGATTTTTTAGGATGTATTCGGCCGTGAGTGCCTGAATTGAAAAGCTCAGATCCATGATTTCAACAGGATGACCCTGACCTCCAACAAGGTTTATTAACCTTCCCTCACCCAGAAGATACAACCTTCTTCCATCCTTGGTCACATATTCCTCAACATATTTCCTTACCTCATTATGCTTTATGGATATATCAAGAAGATCATTCTTGTTTATTTCAACATCAAAATGGCCAGCATTTGCAAATATACAACCATCCTTTGCAACCTTTAAATGTTCCTTTCTCACAACATCCCTCATCCCCGTTGCAGTTATAACAATATCCGCATCCCTTATTGCCTCATCCATGGTTGTGACATCAAAACCATCCATATGTGCCTCAACAGCCTTTACAGGATCTATTTCGGTTACAGTTACCCTTGCACCCATACCCTTCAACCTCATTGCAATACCTTTACCGCACCAGCCATAGCCTGCAACAACAATCCTTTTTCCTGCAATAAGAAGGTTCGTTGTCGCCATTATTCCATCTATTGTACTCTGTCCTGTACCGTACCTGTTATCAAAAAGGTGCTTCATCTGTGCATCGTTTACATCGAACATTGGAAACCTTAAAACTCCATCCCTTTCCATCGCCTTTAATCTTATAACACCAGTTGTTGTTTCCTCATTACCTCCCATTATTTTCATACCTTTTTTAATAACAAGGTATGTAAGATCACCGCCATCATCAATGATTATATCAGGATCTATCTCAAGAACCCTTTCAAGACTTTCATAGTACTCATCCTTCGTCTGTCCCCTTTTTGCATAAACTTTCATTTCATTTGAAAGAGCCATGGCAACGGAATCGTCAGTTGTCTGCGGATTGCACGATGTTATTGCAATCTGAGCTCCACCATCCTTCAATGTTCTTGCAAGAACACCCGTTTTTGCCTCAAGGTGAAGCGCCATTCCAATCTTTATTCCACTGAAGGGTTTTTCTTTCCTAAACCTTTCCCTGACAAAGGAAATTATTGGCATCCTCGATTCTGCCCAGTAAAGTTTTTTTAATCCTTCCTCAGAAGTGTTCATAGCTATGCATGGTAAATTCAATATTTATTTTTTTCAATCCTCATATTTTTAATAACTTCCCTTGAAAAATCCATGGTTGAATATGGCTGTGTATTTGAATACCTTGCAAGATCCTGTGTGAAAATGTTCTTTTCAAATGTTCTTATCAAACCTTTCTCTATCAATTCACTCGCTTCATTCCACCCTATGTGTTTTAATAGCATGGAACCGCTAAGCATCAAAGAAACAGGATTGGCAACATTTTTCCCCGCATATTTTGGAGATGATCCATGTGATGTTTCAAAAATTGCATAAATTTCATTCATGTTTACCGAGGGAACGAGGGCGGAGCCACCAATCTGCCCTGCAAGCGCATCGCTTATATAATCACCGTTGAGGTTTCCAGCAAGTATAACATCAAAATTTTCAGGTTTCAACAACGATTGCTGAAAAACATTATCAGCTATCATATCCTCAACAAAAATATTCACACTTTTCTTTTCATTTATAATATCCATAATCCATTTTAGAAAATATCCCTCGGTAAATTTCATAATGTTTCCCTTGTGCATTACTGTAATCTTTTTTCTTCCATTCTTTAAGGCATATTCAATTGAAATTCTAGCAAACCTTTTTGTTTTCTTTTCACTCATTAATTTAAGAGAAACGCCCGTATCTTCATCAAAATCAATACCAAAATTTTCTTTCATTAACAATGCAAATTTTTTCTGATTCTCAGAAAAAGGTTCCCATTCAATTCCTCTGTAAAGATCTTCTGTATTTTCCCTGAAAAGAAAAATGTTCATTTTTTGGGGATTTTTAACAACGCTTGGTACATTTTTGAAATATTTTATAGGTCTGAAATTCACAACAAGATCCAGGTATTCCCTTATTGTTACGTTCAGGCTTTTGAATCCACCAACAGGTGTTGTTAATGGACCCTTTATTCCAACAACATGATCCTTAAGTTTTTCAAGCGTTTCCTTTGGTAACATTTCACCATAAAGTTTCAATGATTTTTCACCCGCAAAAAGTTCAAGCCACTCAATTTTTCTTTCATCACCGTATGATAATTTTATGGCCTCATCCCA
>JAVRLK010000002.1:8683-70104 GCA_031961545.1 Thermoplasmatota archaeon
TTTTTTCCTTTTTCTGTTAGAAGAAAAACATTATCTGTTTTAAGGGAACTAACAAGATCCCTTAATGCCATTTTTTTCATCCAGAGGAGGGGTTTTTCCCTATCGGGAACGTACTGGTTAAGGAATAGTGATTCTATAAGGCCAACAAACCTGTTGTAACTCTTTGGTATCCTTGTTTCTGGATTTACAAAAATAACATCATCGTTCCTTGTATGAACGTAAACCCTCAGGAAATTTTTCCTGTTAAGGTATGATTCAAGTGTGTTCAAAAGAAAATAATGAACAATATCCGGTCTGCCCCTCCTGTTTTCATCACCAGGAAAGAATTTTCTTATTGCACTGTGATGGAATGTTGAATCAAGTAGTATGTTTTTTGCCTTCTTTCCCCTTCTTCTTGCATCCTTTATAACGGATGGATGTGTCCAGAGCTCGGATGGAATTGTTTCAAGTTCCGAGTCAGCCAGAATTAAATGCAACATGATCAACCGAATATTGATCCCATTCCCTCAAGGGAATTTTCTTCTAGCTCTTTGAATTTTTTGTACATTTCTTCCTTTTCCTTATCGTTTAAAATTTTTACTTTATCTTTACAAATATCCTCAGCCCTTTTTACACCCTCTTCAGATCCCTCAATAAGAACATATATGGCATCATCCTTTAGGCCAAGCGCGACACCTTCCCTTCTTGTTATACTCTGCCTTGATACAACATCATCCCTGTAAATTTGATCTATGCAAGCAATATCCTTCTTTTCTATTTTCAGTATTGTGTACATAAAGAAAGATAAAATGTTTTGGTTAGATAATACTTTCCTTCAGTACATGGTTATGTTGTACTTTTCCTTGAATTTTATGAATTCATCCCTTGTTTTTATTTTAAGTGTTTCATTTATTTTGTCCATGAATTCCTTTATGGATTCATCCCATATCTGCCTTGAAAGAAAAATCCTTGAATTTTCATCATCGAAGAATATTTCCTCCGCATGCTCCTTCAAACACCTCAATGCTTCCGCTGCACCCTCTTCACTTCTGTTCTCCTCAAATTCATGAATGCATTCAATCATAGATCATCGCACCTCTGCATGTTGAAGTATGGATAACGAACATCATACCTGTTTATGGAATACTCAAGCCTGTACATGTAACCATTCAAAGATTTTTCAACCGATCCAGTGTTTTCCCTATCAAGCAAAAATACCTCAGGATGTTTCTTTGAAAGTTCCTTCAACCTTCTCTTTGCCTCGTTCACTGTAATTTTTCCATCAAGCGCATCAATATGTATCTTTGCAAATTCACCGAAACCCTCCAGTTCATTGCTCTTCATTGAAATCTTTAAAATTTTTTCAAGTGCCCTATGTGCACTTTTTATATCACCATAAATAAGATCTGTGTTAAGAATGCTCATATATAGCCTTAAAAGTATCATGGAATACCACCCCATGCGTTAAGTAGACCTGAAAAGTAAAATGGTGCAAAAATACCAAGAATGATTGCGATCAAAGCAAGGAATAAAACAAGGAAATCAACATTCCTTAGTTTAACACTACCTGAAGATGGTTCCTTCCAGTACATGTACATGATTACCCTGAAGTAATAGTATACTGAGATTGCTGAATTTATAACAGCAACAATTGCAAGCCAAACAAGACCTGATTCAATAAGGGTCAGGAAAAGATAGAATTTACCCATGAAACCTATTGTTGGTGGTACTCCTGCAAGACTTAAAAGTAGAACAGATAGGGAAAATGCAAGAATTGGGTTTGTTTTACCAAGACCTGAAATGGATTCAAGCGTTGTCTCCTTTTTATTATTTTCAAATGCTTCCATTGAAATGAATGATCCTCCCTTCATGATAACATAGGCAATTGCAAAAAGAATTATTGCACCAAGGGCATCACCAAGGGCTGAATTTGAAACTGTGAAAACAAGAACCATATAACCTGCATTGGCTATACTGCTGTATGCAAGCATTCTTTTAACGTCCTTCTGCATTATTGCTGTTATATTACCATAAAACATGGTGATTAGGGAAAGAACAATGAAGAATGTATTAACATAATTCAATGGAAATGCAACAAGCATCAACCTTAACATTATAACAAGGGCCATCAGTTTACTTGCTGTTGAGAGGAATGATGAAATTGGTGCCCTTGATCCTGTGTATGTATCAACTGCCCAGCTATGGAACGGGAAGAGTGAAAGCTTGAAACCAAAACCTATGATAAAGAATATGAAGGATAGCATAAACATTGTGAAATTCGTATAACTGGATGTGATCTGGAATGTACCTGTTGCAATGTAGTAATATGAAATACCAAGCAATAAAAATGCTGATGATAGTGCACCTATAACAAAGAATTTTAAAGATGCTTCCAGTGATCTCTTTTCCTTTGTGAAGGCTGAAAGGGCATAGGTGGAAATGCTGGCTGTTTCGAATGTAACGAACATGGCTATGAGATTATTTGAATAGGATGCCAGTATCATCGCTCCAGTGCTGAATAAAAGAAGAGCATAGAATATTTCCATCTTTTTGTAATTGAAATGGTATGATCCAATTAATGTAACAATAAGAGAAAAAACGAATATCATTGAGAATATTGTACCCGCAAAATCAAATTGAAAAATGTTGTTGCTTTCACTTAAATTAAATACAAGAATCAGTGAAATGAATGAAAGTATTGCACCTATCATTGATAGAGAAAATAGAATTTTTTTATCCTTTGTTACAGTTGATAGGAGAATTGTACCGATACCGAATATGAAAAGTTCCATTGATGGTACATAAAAATTAAACACCTGTAACACCTCCCGCTAAAAGATTATGTGCATAGATCTGAAACATATGGAATATGGGTGTTGGGTAAATACCTATGGCAACAACAAGCAAAAGAAGGATAAGCATTGGGACGATTTCTCTTGGTAACATGTCATGAATTTTTCCAAGGTAATCGTTGTAAGGCCCGAATAAAGTTCTCTGAATCGCCCATATATGGTATGATGCAACAACAAGAACACCGAATATGACAAATAGGGAAATGAATCCTATAAAGTACCATACACCAACTATGACTGAAAATTCCGCAATAAATCCTGCCATTCCTGGGAGACCAAGAGAAGCTAGAAAACCTCCAAGCATTATGAATGCAAGATTCGGCATCATTTTTGTTAAACCTCCAAGATCCCTTATTGCCCTTGTTCCCGTTGCCCTCTCAATGGATCCAACACTTCCGAAAAGGATGGGTACAATTATACCATGAGCAAACATCATAAACATTCCACCGGTAAGGGCAAGCTCAGCATTCAGACCGGAACCAGGATAAAAGATCATTGATACAGCAAGTGTTATGAAACCCATGTGACCAATACTTGAATATGCAACCATCCTTTTTAGATCCTTCTGTGCAAGTGCTGCCAGGGCGGAATAAACAATGCTTATTATACCTAGTGAAAGAAGGAAATAGAAAAGATTGTATGATGTTTCACCGCTGAACAGAACAAAGATTCTGAATATTCCGTATGCGCCCATTTTGGAAAGTATTCCTGAAAATATCATGGCTGATGTTGTTGGTGATTCAACATAAACATCCGGGGCCCAGGTATGGAAAGGAAATGATGGTAATTTTATGAAGAATGCAAGGAAGAATCCCGCCATCAGGAAGAAGATAAGGTTTGGTGGTATGTATGATAGATTGTTAAGGATTGAGAAATCAAGGTTGAATACACCATGAACTGTGTAATAATAATATGCTGCAATGAATATTGATACAAGCATTAAAACACTTCCAACATGCGTGTATATTAGGAATTTCAATGCTGTATAATCCTTCCTCTTTTCACCCCATCTACCTATGAGGAAATAAGCAGGGATCAAAACAAGTTCCCAGAATATATAAAATACAAAGAGATTCTGCGTTAGAAATACACCCATCAAGGCGAATTCAAGGAAGAAAAGGTATGAAAAGTATGATGATTCAATCTTTGGATCCTGATATATAATTGCTATGAAGAAAACTATTGATGTAAGAAGTATAAGAGGATATGAAAGATAATCCATGCTAAGATTGAAATCAATACCATAGAATTGCTGTGTTGTGAAATTCAAATTTATGAAATAGAATGAAAAGATTGCAAGTAAAAGGTAAATTCCCTGAAGAATTGATGAAATGACCTTTCCATATTTTCCCATGAAAAGGGCTATGATTGAAAATATTAGAGGTATGAAGATTAATGCAACAAGTACCCATGGACCCATTTTAAATCACCCCCATGAACAGTGCGAGCAAAAGGAAGAATAGAATTCCTATAACCATTATTGCAGCATAGTTCTGCACAACACCTGTCTGCACCTTTCTTGATATTCCGGATAGCCACTTTACGAAATATCCTACAAAATTCACAAATCCATCAACAACATATTTGTCAAATAGTGAAAATAGATAGGAAAGGTAAACGATAACCCTTTCGGCTATTATGTTTGTGTATAGAAAATCTAGGTAATACTTTGCCTTGAGTATTCTGTATAATACTCCAGAACCTTTTGCAATTTTGTCCGCAGAGCCTTTATGTGCAACATAAACCTCGTATGTTATGAATATGCCGATCAGAACCATTATTAATGGAACATATTCAATGAAAACATTGTTCAATGAAAATGAAAATGAACCAACATAAGAATAGAATGATTCCTGGAATATTCCATATATGAGTGAAAGTATTGAAAGAACAATGAGAGGAACTATCATAACCCATGGTGGATCCCTTGCATGCTCGGCAGCGTAGCTATTTGGTTTTCCGAGCGCTACGATGAAGAACATTCTGAATGTATAAATTGTTGTTAGAAGAACACCTATAACAAGAATTATCCATGGAATTATGTTTCCAGTGTTCTGGTATAGATAATATGAAAGGGATACAATTTCATCCTTGCTGAAATAACCTGCTGTTGGTGGAATACCAGAAAGAGTAAGGGATCCTATGAACATGGCTGTTATGGTAATAGGCATTTTCTTCCACAATCCTCCCATTTTCCTTATATCCCTTACATCAAGTAAAGAATAAAGAATAGCCCCTGCTGAAAGGAACAGTAAAGCTTTAAGGAATGAGTGAACAATCAAATGATACATGCTTATGCCAACAGTGTATTCCTGCAGAACGGCACCCAGACCGAGGGCTGTGAGCATATAACCAAGCTGGCTTATTGTTGAATATGCAAGTATTCTTTTTATATCATTCATCACCATGCCCAGGGTACCGGCAATGAAAAGCGTGATTGCACCCATATAAAGGACAATGTATCCCACTGTTGGTATTGCAATCATATATATTGGGAAAAGTCTGGCAACAAGATATATTCCTGCTGTAACCATTGTTGCAGCATGTATTAAGGCGGATACTGTTGTTGGTCCTTCCATGGCATCAGGTATCCATACATGGAGAGGAAACTGTGCAGATTTACCTGCAGCTCCACCAAGTATAAGGACAGTTGCAAGGGCAAGGTTTATTTTACTTATTGAAGAAGCATTCTGGACAATTGTTGAAATTGATAATGGGTCGCTTTGATTGTAAAGTGACCAGAATAGTATCGCTAATCCTAGTATAAGCATCATGTCCCCTACCCTTGTGACAATAAACGCTTTCTTGGCTGCAGATGCAGCATTGGGTTTATGCCACCAGAATCCTATCAAAAGCATTGAACATAAACCCACAAGTTCCCAGAAGAGGAAAAGCATGACAAGGTTTGAGCTTAAAACAACACCCAGCATACCTCCCGTAAATAAAGATGTTTCGGCAAAATAAACATGTTTGTTTGGATCCCTTCCCATGTAACCTATGGCGAACATGTGAATAAGGAATGATACGCCTGAAACCATCAATGCCATGGATATGGACAGGGGATCAAGATAGATTCCCCAGGTGAAGTTGTAGAACCAGGGATAGGAAAATACAGCCTTTTCTGGAACATTTAAATAAACATAATAGGAAAGGAGAAATGAAATGAAAATTAATGATGTTGCCACAATACCAGTATATTTTCTCAATTTTTCACTGAATTTACCCATGAGCAGAATTATGGGGAAACCAATTATTGGTAAAAGAAATATTAAGATTCCTGCAATCTCAACCATTTCCATTTTTTACCACCTCAGATCCTTCAATGAAGATAGTTCAACACCCTTTGTTACCCTGTAGAGTGCAACAAGTATTGCAAAGCCAACGGCAGATTCAGCAGCAGCTAAAACAATGGACAAAAGAACAAAAAATACACCCTGTGCAGCACTCTGAACGTTTGAAAGTGCATATGCCACAATGTTTAGATTTGCGCTGTTGATCAATATTTCAACACTTATTATGAGCCTAATTCCACCTCTTGATGTTAGAATTCCATAAAGACCCGTACTGAAGAGTGTAAGGCTCAGGAATAGAATGAAAATAAAATTTTGTGGCATTTTCATTCCTCCTTTCCTGAAATGTAAAAGGCTCCAATGAGTGATCCAAATAACAGTATTCCCATTATTTCAAGTATTATATAATAATTTTTTATCATCATTGTACCAACATAGCCAAGCATTTCATTTCCACCCACAAGACTTATTGTTGAAGTTGAGTTCACGTAATTAAAGAGGAATATTGAAACAAGAATAAAGAAAAGGGCCGTGATAATTATTGCATAGCTACCCTTCAACTTCCTCACCCCTTGTGAGCATTATTGTAAAGAGAAGCAATGTGACAACAGCACCAACATAAACAATTATCTGAATGGTTCCAAGAAACTGTGCGTTCAGGGCAAAGTAAAGTGATGCTATGGATATCAAAAATATTGTGAGTGCAAGAGCTGCCCTGTATAGATTCTTTTCAGTAACAGCCCAGACAGCGGAAAAAAATCCAATCGCTCCTATTATATAATATTCAATCATGATACTTCAACTCCTTTTCAGTCCTTGATAATCTATCAGGTAAGTAATCGAAATCCCTATCGTAATGGGCAAGTTCAAACTCTTCCGATAACCTTATTGATCCTGTTGGACAGATCTCCTGGCAGAGACCGCAGTATGTACATGTTCCTATGTTGACAGCAGGATATATTTTTCTTTTATTTTTTCCATTATCGTAATCGTAGAAAACCATGTGATCCGAATGGTTTGGACATATCTGCGAACATAACGTGCATCCAATGCAGGTATCAAGGTTAAGTATTACCCTTCCCTTGAAGCGCTTTGTATGCCAAGGTATCTGTTGCTCCGGATATTCAACGGTTACAGGTTTTCTCCTTAGGTTCTTTGATACCTGTATAAGACCTTTAATTATTCCCTTCAATTATACCCACCCCGGCAGATATATTGCAAATAAAATGCTCCATATCAGGTTAATTATGGCCAGAGGAAAGAGAACCTTCCAGCCAAACTTCATGAATTTATCAACCCTTATCCTTGGTAATGTTACCCATATTGTGAGGAATATGAAGGTGAATATGAATGCCTTAACGATCATCCATATTTCACCAGGAATTATGAAACTTGATCCACCACCAAGATATATTGTTGATATGAACAATGAAGTGAAGAATATGTTACCGAAAACACCAAGATAGAATATACCAAACCTCAACCCCGAATATTCAACGTTGAATCCTGAAACAAGTTCGCTTTCACTTTCAGGTAAATCGAACGGAACAATACCTATCTTTGCTATCATTGCAATGAAAAATATGAAAAATCCTATTGGCTCAACTATAGCCAATGGTATAGGTGATCTTGATATATCAAGAAGATTTAGGCTTCCTGTAACTATTACAACAGATACAGCTGAAAGTACCATGGGAATTTCATAGCTAAGATCCTGTGCAGCTGCCCTTAAACCTCCTAACAGTGAGAATTTGTTACCTGATGCAAAGCCAGCAATAATTTCTGCTATTGGTGCAAGGGCTGAAAAACCAATAATCAGAAGAAGTGTGACAGGTACGTTAACAAATGTTGCCCAGTTTCCGTATGGAATTAAAAGGTATGATAAGATCAATGGTGTGAATGAAAGGTATGGTGCAATCCTGAAGAGCAATTTATCAGCCCTATCAGGTATTATATCTTCCTTTCCGAACATTTTAAGTGCATCAGCTATCAATTGAAGAGAACCGTAGGGTCCAACCCTGTTGGGCCCTATCCTCTGCTGCAGATCAGCCATGTATTTCCTGAATATGTATATTATAACAACTATCACAAGAGATGCGGCAATGAATATTATAAGACCACCTATAAGATCAACAAGTAATTCCTGTATTATATTTCCATAGTAACCAAACTTTGTAAAATCTATTCCAATATCCCTGAGAATCGTGTTTATAAAATTCAGAATCATCTATCCACCTCCCCGAAAACTGGATCGAGAGTGGATAATGTTGCAATCATATCTGCAATCTTATAACCTTTAACCATTACGGAAAGTGCTGATAGGTTGTGGAATGCAGGTGATCTTATCCTGACCCTGTATGGTTTTTGTGATCCATCACCCACAACATAAACACCGAATTCACCCCTGGGACTTTCCGTTCTGACATAGGATTCACCCTTTCCCCTAATCTTTATAAGACCCTGCTTTCTGTAAAGTGGATTGTAATATTCACCTTCAGGCATGTTATCAAGGGCCTGTTTTGCTATCTTCAAAGACTGCCTCATTTCCTCCATTCTAACAAGGAACCTTGCATAGTTATCCCCTTCCTTCTGTGTTGGCACTTCGAATTCAACCTTGTCGTAATGAAGATATGGTTGAACCTTCCTTATATCGTACTTTATTCCGCTCGCCCTCAAAACGGGTCCTGTTATACTGTAGCTTTTTGCATCCTCCGGCGTTAATATTCCAATACCCTTCATCCTCTGTATGAATATTTCATTCTCAAGGAAAAGATCCTGTATTTCATCAAGCCTTTTGGGGAATTCATTATAGAATTCCATGAATTTATCCTTGAACTCATTTGGAACATCCTTGTAAACTCCACCTATGCTTATATAATTATACGTTAACCTCGCACCTGAAAGCATTTCGAACATTTGTACGATCTTTTCCCTTTCCCTGAAACAGTAAAAGAAAGGATTTATCATACCAAGATCAAGGCCCATTGTTCCAAGCCATACAAGATGACTTGCAATCCTGTTCAATTCAGCAACAAGCATCCTAATCCATACCGCCCTTTCAGGAACATCAATTTTTGCAAGCTTTTCCACCGCAAGTACATATCCAAGTTCCATGTTATGGTTACCAACGTAATCAAGGCGATCCATAAAGATGAGAACAGATGGATAAAACTTCTGCTCTGAGAGTTTTTCAGCATTTCTGTGAAGATAGCCAATTATTGGCTGGGCATCAACAATGTTTTCACCGTTGAGTTTTACCTTTACCCTGAGAACACCATGTGTTGATGGATGCTGCGGGCCGAAATTTACCTCAATTATCCTTTCCTCCAATTTTACCACCCATCCTTTGGATCAAAACTTACACGGTCCGTTCCGTCCTCATTTATATTAACAAACTGTTCCCTGCTCATATCATAATCCTTCCTTAATGGATGGCCCACCCATCCTTCAGGCAGGAATATCCTTTTAAGATCAGGATGACCCTTGAACTTTATGCCCATGAGATCGTAAAGCTCCCTTTCAAACCAGTTTGCCGATCCCCACAGGGATGTCACGCTTGGTAACTCATCATCCTCAGTCCTTACCTTTATAACAAGGAAACGGTTATCAGAATATGATCCAAGATGGTAAACAACCTCCCTGTATTTCAGATAATCAACAGCAGACATTAAAACAAGGTAATCGTAACCCTGTGATTTAAGATCCCTCAATGTGTCGATTAAAGAATCCCTGTCCACCAATTTATAATCTGTTCCATCGGCACATTTGCCTTCCTCAAGAATCATCTTCCGGCCTCCCCTGCCCTTATTTTTTTCTGCAGTTTCTGAATTGCATAAAGCAAAGCTTCAGGTGTAGGTGGACATCCAGGCACATAAACATCAACAGGTATGATCTTGTCAACGCCCATTACAACGGAATATCCACCCAGATATGGACCGCCGCTTGTTGCGCAGGATCCATAGGCTATAACATACCTGGGCGAAGCCATCTGTTCGTAAAGCCTTCTTACCCTTGGCGCCATTTTTTTCGTTACGGTTCCTGCAACAATCATGAGATCCGCCTGCCTTGGTGAAGCCCTGAATATTTCACTCCCAAACCTGCCAATATCGTAATGTGATCCCTGTGCACCCATCATCTCTATGGCGCAGCAGGCAAGACCGAAAGTGAATGGCCATATTGAGTTGCTCCTTCCCCAGTTTATTAAATCCTCAAGCCTTCCCAAAAATATTGAATCTGTCATGGTTTTACCTCCATTCAAGATAACCTTCCTTTATTGCATAATATAGAGCAACAAGCATAATTCCAAAGAAGATTAAAACAGGAATAGCAAAATTCCAGGTAGCATTCCCTCTGAATGAAAATGCCCAGGGTATTATTAATGCTGTTGCAACATCGAAAATCACGAACATGAGAACAACAAAATAATACTGTACATGTATGGGGCCTTTGGCATCGCCTATTGTTACTTCACCGCATTCATATGTATCATTCTTCCATTTTTCATCATGTTTTGCTGAAAATTTATTTTCTAGGTAAAGCATAAGGTAAATGCCAACAAGTGTGAGCACCAGTGTTACAGCAATTATTAAATAACCACCAAATTCCATATAAAGATCACTTAAAATCCCTAAACGCAAAATGATATTTTAAACTTTCATTCAATGGTATTTAAAATAAATTTTATTCTTTCCGTTTTTAAAATAAAAATTGAAAGAATTCTAAATTTTTATCAATGAACTGAATTTTTTTGAAATTAATATTCTGACCACTCAGCCCGCCCGTCTTTCATCAAACTCAGCCTTAAGCAATATCATCACAGTGGCCATATATATTATCGATTACCTTTTTATAAATCTTCTTATACCATTTATATATTTATCAAAGAACAGCATATGTTGTGGATATCTCCTTCTCTCCTTTACTTTTATGAAAAGAATGGCACCGGTGAATCTACCGGCAAAGGAAACCATGTATGTTATTAAAAGTGCCATATAAAGTCCATAAAAAACTGTAAGGAACTGGGCAAGGAATCCACCAAATAATGAACCGAAGAATGTTACAAATCCAATAACAGTGTTGTATAAACCAACATATTTTCCCCTGTCCTCACTTGGGGAAGAATCAAGAATATAGGCAAGGAATGAAACATTTGCAAATGCTGTTGATATGCCTGTTATAGCATTTAATAAATATATATCATAGATGGAATTTGCAAGTGCGTAAACAAGAGGAACAGGAATGAACATTATTCTGCTCAAAAGCATTGGTGTTTTTGGACCGTACCTATCCGTTACCCTTCCAAACAACATTAAAAATGGTACCGTAAATATTAAACCTATCAGGTTAATCATGGCAATCTGAAATGATGATGCTTTAAGTATCTTTACGGTTGTAATGTAAAATAATGGCCAGTAAACAGCCATAAAAAAGTTGTAAAAGCCCTGGGCAAAAAGAAAATATGAAAATTCCCTATCATTTTTTATTATTTTCATCAGAGAATTTTTTGATTCTAAAACCTTTTTATTTTTAGGTTCCTGGGCATAAAGCATACCCAGGATACCTATAACACCCACAACACTCCCAATATTGAAGGGTAAATAATATACCTGACATACTCCCCGCAATAAGGTGCGAGTGTTCTGCGTATAGGCTGCCTTATGGCAACCATTTCACGCATATACTCGGTATGTCCTACCGAGAGAGCTATGGTTATTGCTCTAATATAATGTAGACAAAAGTCTTTAATAAAGATTTCGGCAATTCATCCCGCTTTAAAAAGCGAGGATTTCTTGCTGTGTTTTTGTAAAATTGAGCCGGCCGCATAGTATGGTATGAATGGTGATGCAAGACCCGAACTAAAACTGCCTAAAATCTGATTAACGTACATGGCCTTAAGTGTTCTGCTGTTACCGGGCATTTTTATTCCAGGGATTAATTCCTTATATTTTAAATTAAGCAAAAAACTGGAATTAAAATCATAAAACTTTTTATGTTAAATTAAATTCAAAAAAACATGGATGGTTTGAGAGTTTTAATAATATATTATGACAGGGATGATGATATTCTGATAAATTATGTGAAGGATTTTACTTCAAACTTTTATGTTTTTGCATATCAGAAAAATGTTTCACTTGAAGGATTGAATGTTGTAACAGGCAACATTTTGAATGTTCTTGATGATTTTAAGGGTAAAATAGATGTTATTGCTTTAAGAAAAAGGAGTTCCTATGGAAATGGTGATTTCAAATTCATTGATCTCTTGAGGGAGATCAAAAATAGAGGGTACAAAATTTTACTTGTTGATTGAAATATCAGTCCTCAAAAAATTTATCAATCATGGTTTTTATCAAATATTCAGGAACATTTGTCTCTTCCGAAACCTTTTCAATATCAAGTGAACTTAAGTAGGAAATCAAAACGTTTCTTTCCATTTCATTCTTAATTTTTTTACCTACCATTTCATTTATTTTTGAAACAATACTGTCCTTCAACTCAACCAATTCAACAAGCTCTTTTTCAATTTCTTTTATTTTATTTTCCGTTTCCTTCAGTTTGCCTATCAGATATTCAAGATCCTCGTTCTCCAGTTTATTTTCATTTTCTTTAACATCAACTTTCCTGATCTCAAAAAAATTTGGAGTAAGGGAGATTGTTAATAAAAATGATTGATTTATTTCATACACTTTTCTCTGTGGTCCCTGATCGCTTTTTTCCATTCCCTTTAATTTTACAATGTTTGATTTCTCCAGAATTTCAAGATGTTTCATGATGGCCTGCTGTGAAACCCTTAAATCCTTGGCAAGCTGCAGTGGATACTGATCTCTAAGTATAAGCCTCTTTATAATTTCCCTTCTTGTTCTGTTTTCGATTGCATCCAGAATAATATCTATGCTATTTTCCATAGTTTAATCTATTTTGATCTTTGTTCCACCCTTCTTTTTCGTTTCCTTCTTCTCAATTGTAATATCAAGCAAACCATTCTTGTATGTTGCCTTTGCTGTCTCGGGTTTCACTGGTTCGGGTAGATCAACAACCTTGTAATACTTTCTGTCAGGCACATCAACCTTAATGGTTAAGGTATCTTCGTTTACCTGGAGATCGATCTGATCCTTTTCAACACCTGGTATTTCTGCCGTCACATAGACATTTTTTTCATCCTCTGAAACATCAACAAGCGGTTCCCTGTAACCTTCAAGTTCCCTGAACCTCATCATTGGAACATTACCAAATTCCTCGATCCTTGGCTTACCATCCGGACCGATCCTCATGGTAAAACCATAAACGTATGGTGTTGGACCCTCCTCCATGTGTTTGTAGAGTTCATTGAGAATCCTTGAAATTCTCTCATTCATTCTTCTGAATTCCTCATCGAAGTCATCGAATATATCATCGAAATCGAAATCATCATCCTTCTTTCTCCTAAATACCATATTTACCACCTCTTGTAAACTTTTAGTTGAACAATTAAGGTTAATTACCTATTCCTATATAAATCTTTCTTTTAAGCCTATTCATTGAATTTTAAAGGATCCTGAAATCTGGAGCCTTAAAAGAGAAAGTGCAAGGGAATGTCCCTTACCATATCTTGTTGATTCTAAAATCGGTAATAGTATGAATAGTGTTGATAATAATTCATTTATTAAAAAATCGTTATTGAAAATTGACATAATTATTGAAATTAAAATAAAAAAGATTATGATTGCAAAGTTTAACATCCTTTGTGAAAATGGCAAAATTTCATAAATGCGCACGAACAATGATCCATTCTTTTGCAATTCAATAACCATATTTCCTGAATTTATAATGAAAATGTTTCCATAATTTTTCCTTTCAATATTTTTATTTTTCAGGAAGTTTTTTATGTGTTCAAAAACAGTTTCAACATCAACATTCAAATTTAAATCGTAAATATTCAGGTGATCAATCTTAAAACTTTTTCTTAAATATTGCTTGAGAATTTTCAGAAATTTTTTATCAAAAACAAAGATTGATGAATAAATACCTTCTGAAATTATCTCACAAATTTCAATGTTTTTATCCTTAATGCGAACATTGGGACCATTTTCCAGAACATAATTTTTATTTTTTATTGATAACATTTCAAGGTAAAAACCTAAATTTTCAATTGTATCATTGTATTTTATGTACCAGCCATTTTTTCCAGGAATTTTACCCCGGTAATGTTTTACCATTGATGGGATTAAAGAATTATTCAATAAAAACCTTACATCAACGAAATTTTCATTTTAGAAACACTTATATAGAAGAGATAAAATACGCGAAAAAGGTGTAAACATGGGAAAAAACATTACAAAGAAGGAACTGCAGGAAATGTACGATAAACTTAAGGAACAGTATGATAATGAAAAAAAGTTAATGGAAGAAAAGATAAAGGATCTTGAAACAAAAAATAAGGAATACTGGGACAGAATATTAAGAATGCAGGCGGACTTTGAAAACTTCCAGAAGAGTGTGGAAAGGGAGAGGGAGAATTTTGTCAGGATAGCTTCAGAAAAAATAATACTTGACCTTGTTGAGGATCTTGAAAACATGGAAATGCTGCTAAATGACCTAAAAAATAAAAATTCGGATATTTACAATTCATTTAAGCTTGTTTATGACCATTTCCTCTCAACCCTTGAAAAAAATGGTTTGAAAACAATTGAATCTGTGGGGAAGAAATTTGATCCATATTACCATGAGGCAATAATGATAGAGGAAACAGTTAATAATGACGATGGAATTGTGGTGGAAGAGTTCAAAAAAGGTTACACGCTCAATGGAAAGGTAATAAGACCATCCAAGGTAAAGGTGTTAAGAAAGAGGTGATTGAAAATGGAAAAAATAATTGGTATTGATCTCGGAACAAGCAATTCGGCTGCGGCTGTGGTCATATCAGGTAAACCTGTCGTGATACCAAGCGCTGAAGGGACAACGCTTGGCGGAAAGGCATTTCCAAGTTACGTTGCATTCACAAAGGATGGACAGTTACTTGTTGGAGAACCTGCAAGGAGACAGGCGCTACTCAACCCTGAAGGAACGGTGTATGCTGCAAAAAGAAAAATGGGCACGGATTACAAATACAAAATTTTCGGAAAGGAATATACACCACAGCAGATATCAGCATTTATTCTTCAGAAAATAAAGAGGGATGCCGAGGCATTCCTTGGAGAAAAGATTACAAAGGCAGTTATAACAGTTCCTGCATATTTCAATGATAACCAGAGGCAGGCAACGAAGGATGCGGGGGCAATAGCCGGGCTTGAGGTTGTAAGGATAATAAATGAACCAACAGCTGCTGCTCTTGCATACGGAATTGACAAATCTGAAAAGGAACAGAAAATACTAGTTTACGATTTTGGTGGTGGAACACTGGATGTAACAATAATGGAGTTCGGTAACGGTGTTTTTGAGGTGCTTTCAACATCTGGTGATACTCAGCTTGGTGGAACGGACATGGATAATGCACTTATAGATTACATAGTTGATGAGTTCATGAAAAAGGAGGGAATTGATCTAAGGAAGGATAAAAATGCCTACATAAGGTTGAAGGATGCAGCCGAGAGGGCAAAGATTGAGTTATCAACAGCTCTTCAGACAGAAATTAATCTACCATACATCACATCCACACCAGAAGGACCAAAGCATCTTGTTATGACAATAACAAGGGCAAAGCTCGAGGAACTCGTAATACCCATAGTTGAAAGGACAGGTGAATCGATTAAAAAGGCGCTTGAGGCTGCCAAATTAACAAAGGATGACATAGACAGGGTAATACTTGTTGGCGGTCCTACAAGAATGCCCATCGTTCAGAGATTTGTTGAAAATTTCCTTGGAAAGAAGATAGAGAGGGGAGTGGATCCAATGGAGTGCGTTGCAATTGGTGCTGCAATAGAAGGTGCTGTTCTTGCAGGTGAAATAAAGGATATTGTTCTCCTTGATGTGACACCATTAACACTCAGTGTTGAGACACTGGGTGGTATTGCAACACCTATAATTCCTGCAAACACAACAATACCAACCAGAAAATCACAGATATTCACAACTGCAGCGGATTTCCAGACAGCTGTTACAATACACATTGTCCAGGGTGAAAGACCACTTGCCAAAGACAACGTTTCACTTGGCATGTTCACCCTTGAAGGTATTCCACCAGCTCCTAGAGGAGTACCGCAGATAGAGGTAACCTTTGATATTGATGCAAACGGTATACTCAACGTTACAGCCAAAGATCTTGCAACAGGAAAGCAGAACAGTATTACAATAACATCAACAAACAAGCTTACAAAGGAAGAAATTGAGAGAATGAAAAAGGAAGCGGAGCAGTTTGCAGAACAGGACAGGAAAAAGAAGGAGGAAATTGAAACAATAAACAATGCTGAAACACTGGCATACACATCCGAGAAGTTCATCAACGAATACAGGGAAAAACTTGGTGAGGAAAAGGTAAAGGAAGCACAGGAGAAAATAAAGGAACTGAGGGATGCAATCCAGGCAAAGGATATTGAAAAAATAAGGACAAAAATGAAGGAAGTTGAGGATGTTGTCCAGAAACTGGGAGCATCCATGTATCAAACAACCTCACAGAAGAAACAGGATTATGTTGATACTGAAGGAAAAAAGGAGTAAAAAATGGAAAAGGATTATTACAAGATACTTGGTGTTGACAGAAACGCAACGAAGGAAGAAATAAAGCGTGCCTACAGGGAACTGGCAAAAAAATACCATCCGGATTTACATCCGGAGAACAGAAAGGAGTATGAGGAGAAATTCAAGGAGATCAGCGAGGCATATGAAGTTTTAATGGATGATGAAAAAAGGAGAATATACGATCAGTACGGTGCTGAGGGTGTAAAATTCGGACCGCAGGGCTTTGACTGGAATAATTTCACACACTTCGATGATATAAGCGATCTCTTCAACCAATTTTTCAGGGACTTCGGTTTTGGAACTGTGTTTGAGGAAAGCAAAAACATTGAAACATATGTGGACATTGATCTTAAGGATGCATACTTCGGTACAGAAAAAACAATAACATATGAAAGGGAAATAGCATGTCCTGACTGTAACGGAACAGGAGCAAAAAATGGTAAAACAAAAAAGTGCCCAACATGCAACGGAACAGGACAGGTAAGGGATGTAAAAAACATGGGCTTTATGCAGTATGTATCCGTTCATCCCTGCCCAACCTGCAGGGGAAAGGGATACATCATAGAGGAAAAATGTCCAAGATGCAGGGGTAAGGGTATCATAACTGTTCAGGAAAAAATTAGGGTAACAATACCAAAGGGTGTTGAGAATGGCACAAGACTAAGGGTAAGGGGAATGGGTAATGGTAAAAATGAGGGGGATCTCTTTGTTATCGTAAGGATCAAGCCCCACCCAATATTCAAAAGGGATGGCGATGACCTTATAACGGAATTGAACATCCCCTTCACAAAGGCAGCGCTTGGTGGAGAATTTTCCATAGAAACAATTTCTGGTGAAAATTTAAACGTAAGAATAGAGCCTGGAACACAGCCAGGTGAGGTAATAAAGTTCAAGGGGAAGGGCATGCCGAGGCTGAATTCCCATGGATACGGTGACCTCTACGTTAAAATAAATGTTACAATACCCAAACATTTAACGCAGAGACAGAAAGAATTATTAATGGAATTTGAAAATGAACCTGAAAAGAAGGGTTTCTTTCACAACAGATTTAAATAGATCCTCTTGTTGTTTTTACCCTTGTTTTCATACTTTGAGATCACTATCCTTCCAACCTCACCTGTTTTTCTAACATGCGTGCCCCCATCCGCCTGCATGTCAAAGCCTTCAATCTCAATAACCCTTATTATATCAACATCAGGAAGAAGATCCTCCCTTACCCTGACAAGATCCTGTTTCATTTCACTCCTCTTTATGTATTTTATATTAACATTTAAATTCATTTCAACTATATTATTTGCCTCCTTTTCAATAACAGGTAGATCCTCTTTTTTAAGATCATAGTTAATATCCATCCTTGCCCTGTCCGTATAAATCTGTGATCCTGTTATCCTTGCGTTGTATTTTTTGTATAAAACACCACTCATTATATGTATTGCTGTATGATGCCTCATATGTGCATATCTCCTATCCCAGTCTATTTCACCCTTAACATTCATGGATCCTGTAAAGTTCCTGTCCAACTTATGAACAACGTATTCATTCTCCTTCCTTACCTCAATAACACTGAATTCATTTTCGTTCATTATTTTCCCCGTATCGTATGGCTGCCCTCCACCTTCAGGGTAGAATGCAGTTCCATCCAGAACAATTTCATTGTCCTTTGCATATATCACATTTGCCTCAAAGTTCTTCAAATATGGATCGTCCAGGTACAGTTTCTTTGTTTCCATAATCAATCAAATGAAAAAGTAATTCAAATTTTTTTCCATCCAAAAAATTAATAGGTTATTTATACCATGAACAATCATGAACGTTAAATTCAAAATATGGTTTGAAAGTGATGATGGTAAATATCTTTTCGGTGAGGGACTTTATGAACTTTTAAGAAAAATAAAAGAACATGGGAATCTGATGGATGCCGTAAGGGAAATGAACATGTCCTACAGGTATGCCTGGGGGAAAATAAAAAATTTTGAAAAATTGCATGGTAAAAAGATTGTTGAAACAAAAAGGGGTGGAAAATTAAAGGGAAATGCAAATCTAACGGATTATGGTTCATACCTTTTGAATGAATATGAAAAATATATTGACCTTTTCAACTATTACATAAAGAGACCATACAAGCTACCATCCCTGGCGGTCGATGGTATAATAATAAAAGATAAAAAAATACTTCTCATAAAAAGGAAAAATGAACCCTTTGCTGGAATGTACGCTTTACCTGGAGGATTCGTTGAATACGGTGAAACTGTTGAACATTCCATAGAGAGGGAAATTCTAGAGGAAACGGGTTTAGTTTCAAGGATTGATAGAATCGTTGGAGTTTATTCCTCCCCGGACAGGGATCCAAGAGGGCATACAATATCAATCGCCTACATAATGAAAATTGTTGATGGTAAGGCTAGAGCAGGTGATGATGCAATGGATCTGAAATTCTTTTCTATCGATAAGATACCTGTTCTTGCCTTCGACCATAATATTATAATAAATGATGCCTTGAGATTACTTAACAACAAGATTTGAAACGTTAAAGTGTCTTTTTAAAATTTCCTTTGTCAATCTTAAATTTCTTCCCTCCTTTCCTATGGCCCTGGCCTTCTGTGCCGGATCCACCTTCACCGCGATATTGTATGATCCTTCATTTTCATTGATTTCAATTTCCTTTACACCAAACCTGTAAAAAAGATTGTAAACAAACCTTTTTATGTCCGGGCTATACTCCACAATTATTATTCTTTTTCCAAGCTTTTCCTGAACCTTCTTAACGTTTTCACCGTTGTTAACAATTGCCTTCCTCAAAGTACCGGGATAGATGACAAATATTATGTTCTCCTCATCCTCAGCAACGTCATAAACGTCAACCTTTGTTAATGACTGGAATGTCATCATGTTCCTTAAACTGTTTTCATCAAGCTTTATATTTACCATAAATTTCACTCTTTTTTAATTAATGATGATTCCCCAGGATCTATGACTGTTATTATTGATACATCAAACATTTTTCCGCAAACCGATCCAAGTTCGGTTGATGTTCCCTGGAATATTATTGTTGGAACATTCTCAACGCTTTCCTGCAAAAAATATGGGTCAGGGCAGTTCCTTGCAACTATGAAAAGTTTTGCTGTTTTGTTTCTAAGAGATTTCCTTGCCTGATCAAGTCCGAAATATACCTTTCCTGTTTCTATGGCTCTCTTAATTTCCCTTTCAATGTCCATTCATTTCACCTCTTCTTTTCAGGATATTTGTATATGAGATTTACGGCACCTGTACCGAGGGTTATGGGTTGGCCCACTATAATGTTTTCGGCAACTCCCCTCAGTTCATCACTTTCGCCCAGTAAACCTGCCTGGAGAAGGTGCTTGGCAGTAATTTCAAAGGCTGCCCTTGCAAGAACACTTGATTTTTTGCCAGCAACACCATGCCTTCCTATTGCTTCAACCGTTCCCTCAAAGGTCATCATATCTGCAACAAGCATCAAATGCCTTATATCAACGTTCAAACCCTGTTCCTCAAGAGTCTTTACGCTCTCCTCCATTATTGCATTCCTCGCAGCCTCAACACCAAGCACCTCATATATTTCCATTATATCGTTTGTCCTTGTTTTCCTAGCATCAACCCCCTCCATTTCCAGAACAGCCTTAAGGTTTGAACCCTGTGTATATATTTTATATTCACCAAGTGATTCCTCAAACTTGACTATGGCCCTATCTATACCCTTTATACCTGAAATTATAAGATTTTTAATTTCCTCTGATAGCAAATAAATTTTTTTGTAGGATGGTTCATCCAGTTCAAGTGTTATTCTGTCACCTTCCTCCTTTATTGTTATTCCCTGGTGCTTCAACTTTTTTATAGCGTCGAGCACCTGCGATTTTTTGAGCATCCTTTTTTCAAGTTTGGATTTATCAATAGCTATTGTAATGGACATACCAACAAGGTCTATTTCAACATCCGCAATGTCTATTACCTTTACACTCTCTATCTTTTTTGCAAGTGCCTCAACCTTTTCCTGATCCTTCTTTATATTATCCTCCAGGTATATTTCCATGGTCGGTGTGCTTGGTTTTGATCTTGCATCCACAATTTCTATAAGCCTGGGCAAACCCTTTGTAATGTTTACTTCAGCAACACCTGCAAAGTGGAATGTTCTCAACGTTAACTGTGTACCAGGTTCACCTATTGATTGGGCTGCAACAATCCCCACAGCCTCATATGGATCAACAAGTGACTTTTCATAATCACTTATTGCCTCTTCAACAATTTTTTCAAGATATTTCTCTGCCGAATACCTTTCAACATATTTTGCTATATCCATGATTACCCTTTCAGGAAGATATGCATTTCTTTTCTCAATTATTTCCTGAATTTTCTTTTCTATATCTGACAATTCCCTGAATTTAACTGGTAATGTTGGTTTAAATTCCTCAACATTTACAAGAACAAACTTCTGAACCTTTTTAACATTCTTGCCTATGATCTCAAATTCTTCAATTGACATGTTCACATTTTCATAGGATGTTATTAAAATTACATTCTCTATGTTCTTCTTTGATCTTGAAAGGTCATATTCCTCATCTTTTCCCATTACCTTTTCTATTGTAACTGAAAATTCAATCCTCTTTCCATCAAGTGTTACAAAGGCCTTCAATGGTAATGTTATATCCTCAGGTATCTGGAAATCCACAGCATACCTTACGGGCAATTTTTCAACTATTTTGTTCCACCTCTCTTGGTTCTCGAGCCATATGAATGATATCATTTACCCTCACCCCTTTTTTTAATGAGAAATTCCTCTCCCATTACCCTTGTGAATATGCTGTCAAGATCAACCGGTTTTCCTCCAACGGATCTTGTTGGATCCACATAATCCTCTCCGTAGTTGAACTGAACAACATTGTCTGTTGTATCAACAACCCTTCTGTCATCCTCAAGAACCTTAAGATCTTCAAGTGCATTTATCAGCCTTCTCTGCATGTAACCGCTTCTTGATGTTCTCACAGCGGTATCCACAAGACCTTCCCTTCCACCCATCGCATGGAAGAAGTATTCAAGGGGTGTAAGGCCCTTTTTGTATGATGATCTTACATAACCATGTGCATAGGCACCAAGATCGCCCCTTCTGAAATGGGGTAATGTTCTTCCAACGTAACCTCTGTTTATCCTTCTTCCCCTGACTGCCTGCTGACCTATTGTTGCTGCAACCTGTGAAAGGTTAAGCATGGATGCCCTTGCTCCGGATCTTGCCATGATAACTGATGGATTTTCCATACCAAGATGCTTGCTTGCAATATCACCTGCCTTCTTCTGTGCATCCGAAAGTACCTTCATTATGTTGTCCTCAAGTGTTTCTTCCAGTGATTTACCCGGTGATGGTTGAAGAATACCCTTCTGGTATGCATCAATGAGCTGGTTCACCTTTTCTATTGCCTGATTAATTATTTCATCAACCTGTATTTTTGTCTCTTCAGGAATATCCGTATCATCTATTCCTGTTGTGAAACCAAGGAATGAAATTACACCAACGCTCAACCTTGTAAAATCATCTATGAATTTTGCTGCAACTGATGAATCATAATTCCTTGAAATTTTATCGAGAAGAATACCCTTGAATGCACCTATGGATCTTTCATCAATTGTTCCCGCAAGGAGTTTTCCATTCCTTATTATAACATAGGCATCATGTGGACAGCTTTCCGGTGTGCATACCTTGCATCCCATACCATCACATATCTTGGATTTGTATTCAATGTTCAGATCCTTAGGTAGAATAAGGCTGAAAAGATCCTTACCATAGTAATATTCTTTACCATCCTCAATGTGTGGTTCAGGTAATTTATCATATTTCACATAGGATAGAATGTGTAAAGCCTCTTCCTTTGTGAACTTTGGATTTTTATAAGTTAGCATGAAAAGACCTGTAATGTGATCATGAACACCACCTATAATCGGTCCACCAAACCTTGGCGATCTTATATGCTCCTGGACGGCCATGAGAATCCTTGCCTCTGCCTTTGCCTCCTCACTCTGTAAAACATGAAGATTCATTTCATCACCATCAAAGTCAGCGTTGTATGGTGGACATACAGCAAGGTTGAACCTGAAGGTCCTGTACTTCATCACCCTTACCCTGTGTGCCATCATTGACATTCTGTGAAGGCTTGGCTGCCTGTTGAATAATACCACGTCACCGTCCATTAGCTGTCTTTCAACAACCCATCCAATCTCAAGTTTGTTTGCAATATCCTCCGCATTCTTTTCGGTTACCTTAATCCTTCTGCCATCAGACCTTATAATATAGTTTGCTCCTGGCAAATACTTTTCACCCTTTGGATTTGGACCTCTTCTGACAATCTCCCTTATCTTTTCAATGTTGTATGGTGTAACAGTTATCGGTACCGTAAGCTCCCTTGCCGCCAGCTCCGGAACACCAACCTCATTTATTGAAAGGAATGGTTCAGGTGATATAACCGTTCTTGAAGAAAAGTTAACCCTTTTGCCCGAAAGGTTTGACCTGAACCTTCCCTCCTTACCCTTAAGCCTCTGAACCAATGTTTTTAAAGGTCTGCCCGATCTGTGCCTTGCAGGTGGAAGGCCCGATGTTTGATTATCAAAGTATGTTGTTACATGGTACTGGAGCAATTCCCATAGATCCTCAATGATCAGCTGTGGTGCACCGCTATCCTTGCTGTCCCTCAACCTTTGATTTATTCTTATTATATCAACAAGCTTGTGTGTAAGATCATCCTCACTCCTTTCTCCTGTCTCAAGTGTAATGGTTGGTCTAACATTTACGGGAGGAACAGGTAGAACTGTAAGGATCATCCATTCGGGTCTTGCTGTCTTTGGGTTCAAACCAAGGAATATAAGATCCTTATCTGGTATTCTTTCAAACCTTTCTCTAATTTCCTTTGCAGATATTTTCCTTCCATTTTCCCTGAATGTTGTTGGTTTATCCAATGTGATCTTATACTGTTCAGCACCACAGTGAGGACAGACTGTCCTTTGTGATGCTTCATTTTTAATTTTATCTGTGAGTGATAAAAATTCGAATGTGTTACCTTCTTCAAGGTACTTTTCAAGCGTTGGTCTGAAATTCTCAAGCTCCTCATCCTTCATCTTTATTCTTCCGCAGGTGTTGCAGGTGGATTCCAGTATTTCCTTGATCTCCTTTACAAATCCCACATGTATAACAGGCATGGCAAGTTCAATATGGCCAAAATGACCGGGGCATTCATCAACCTTACCGTTACAGGTTTTGCACCTTAAACCTGGTTCAATAACACCCATGTGAAGGTCCATCAGACCCCTGTCAAGTGGAAAGCCATCATCATCGTATGTGTCTGCTGTTGTTACCTTTATGGCGCTCATTTTCCTTATTTCATCCGGGGAAAGTAAAGCAAATTTAAGATTATTAATCCTCTTATGAATCTCAACACCAATCATTTTAGATCACCCAGCTGTATCCTCATAATAACACCAAGACTCATCAACTCATCCCTCATCAGCTTGAATGCATAGCTCGTTTCTATTGGATAAATATTTGTTGTGTTTCCGCAGACAGGACATCTCAGGGTACCTTTCTTTCTGTCGAATATTGCAATATGTCCACAATCGGGGTTACCACAAACATAAAGTATTGTTCCATCCGATTGATCAAGAAGCCTGTCCTTTATAACAAGAGCAGCACCATGGCCGATCAATGTATCCCTCTCCATCTCTCCAAACCTCAATCCACCGAGCCTTGATCTACCTTCAGTTGGCTGTCTTGTAAGGATCTGTACAGGTCCCCTTGATCTTGCATGGAACTTCCCACCAACCATATGGTGTAGTTTTTGATAATAAATAACACCTATGTAAATATCAGCATCAAATTTTCTTCCAGTTATACCATCGTACATTGTTTCCCTTCCGGTGTACTTGAAACCATTTCTTATTAAAGCCTGCCTAAGTGATTCTTCAGGTTCACCAGAAAAGACGGTGGCATCTATAAACCTGCCCTCAAGGGATCCAACCTTTCCTCCTATCATTTCAAGTAAATGACCTATTGTTAACCTTGAAGGTATGGCATGAGGATTTATTATCAAATCAGGTATTATACCATCCTCTGTGAATGGCATGTCCTCCTGAGGAACTATTGCACCCAGGACACCCTTTTGACCATGCCTTGATGCAAACTTATCTCCAAGTTCAGGTATCCTCTGATCCCTCACCTTTATTTTTACAAGCCTGTTGTTGTTTTCTGATGTTGTTAAAAGAACGCTATCAACAATACCTGTTTCTTCAGGTCTCATGCTTATTGAGGATTCCCTCCTTTTCTGTGGCCCCAGTATTCCAGGCTGTTCCTCAAGGAACCTAGGAGGTGATGTTTTACCTATAAGAACATCACCGCCCTGAACAAAGGTTTCGGGTGGAATTAAACCATCATCCTCAAGGAACCTGTATGCCTCCTCACTCCTTGCACCCCTCACATCGGGACTTGGTATCTCAATCCTATCCTCCTCTCCTCCAGGATACCTTCTTTCCTCTGTTGTATATGTTCTGAAGAATGTTGATCTTCCTAGACCCCTCTCTATTGATGCTTTGTTCATAACAAGTGCATCCTGTATGTTGTATCCATGGTATGAAAGAATTGCAACAACCATATTCTGTCCGGCAGGTCTTACGTTATATCCTGCAAAATCAATACTCCTTGTCTTAACAATCGGAACCTGTGGATAGTGAAGCAAATGCTGCCTTGTGTCCGGTCTCCTCCTGTAATTTGACATGGGAAGACCCAGTGACTGCTTCATCATGGCAGCTCCCATGGTTATCCTGCTTGAGGAGTTATGGTCAGGATAGGGTATTGATCCTGCTATTGGACCGAGAATTACACTTGGATCTATTTCAAGGTGTGTATGTTCATTGTTCAACAATTTTTCAACCTTGAAGGTGTGGTTACAGTACCTGCATTTCAATTCCACATATGAATCGCTCTTGTCCAGGTTAGTCCAGGTAACATCATTCCTTCCAAGAATTGCACCACATACTGGACATCTATCGGGAACATTGTAGGCATAAACAGCAATAAATGCATTTTCCTCCTCATCAGCATCAAGCCATTCTATAACACCGTTTACTATGAGATCATCAAATTTCATTGTTCCATTTTTAATAGCTTCCCTCATTTTGTTTGAATACTTTATGTTTCCATTTTCAACTATGAGTAAAGGCCTTCTTAACCTACCTCTATCGGAGTTTATGATAACTTCATTTGTTGTATCATCATATTTCACGTTTACATTATGGTCTATTTCACCCCTTCTTCTCTTTTCCCTTATCTGCCTTGCCAGTTCCGAACCATTGGGATAAAAACCAACAAGATCACCGTTAAGGTAAACCCTGCTCATTTCGCCCGTATCATAATCAAGATGCTTGATGCCCAATTTTATTAGATCCTTCATCACCTGTGATGCAGGAACCTCTTCAGATACATCGATTATTAAAGCAGCATTCTTTACAAGACCGCAGTTCTGACCCTCAGGTGTTTCATTCGGGCACATCCTGCCCCACTGTGTTGGATGAAGATCCCTTGCCTCAAAGTGTGGCTGGGATCTTGTTAATGGTGATGATATCCTTCTTAAATGGCTGAGCATGCTCATATGGGATGTTCTATCCAGAAGCTGTGAAACACCTGTTCTTCCACCAACCCAGTTACCTGTTGACATTGCATGCAGAATTTTCTGAGTTAGAACATCCTGTCTTACTGCAGCCTTTAACTTTATTCCCTTCTTCCTGTTGTATGTTCTTTCCAGATGGTATTTAAGATCCTTGAGAAGGGCCTCAAATGACTGTCTGAAAAGTTCTTCAAGTAAATCACCTGCAAGTTTCATCCTTTTGTTTGCAAGGTGATCCTTATCATCCTCCTTCCTTATTCCGAAATGCAGTTCAAGGACGGATCTTGCCATCCTTGATAGGTAAAGAGCCTTTTTAAGCCTGTCCTCAGGTTTATCCCCAAGATGGGGTAAAAGATTTTTATCAAGGATCTGTGATAATCTTTTCTCCCTGTATTCCTTTGCCTGCCCTGCAGCAAACCTTTTCTCAAGGTACTGTATTGCATCCTCAGTTGTTTTTACACCCTCTTCACTGTAATTGTTTTCCTTTTCACAGTCCTCAATGTTTGCAAGAACAATTGGTTCCATTCTTCTGTCACTTACAATACTCTTGAATATATCCTCATCCCTTTCAAGACCAAGTGCTTTAAGCAGAATAACAAGAGGTATTGTTCCATTTATTATGGGAATTGAAACTGCTAGAATTCCGTCAAGTTTCTTTTCCACTGTAATAAGTGCCCTGTAGCCCGAGTTTTCGGAAAAAACCTTTGCTGTTTCAACCTTTGTATCATACTTTTCCTCATATTCAACAAGTACCCTGTTTGGTGCAAGATCCTCAAGTGTAATAAGAACCCTTTCAGTTCCGGAAATTATGAAGTATCCACCCGGATCGTTGGGATCCTCACCAACAAAGCTGAGCTTCTTTTCATAAGGATCACTTTTGCTTGGTACCCTTTCATTCTTTCCTATGTTTTCCTCAATGTACTCATCAATGTTATCGGGGTGAAGGACGCATATCTTGCTTTTAAGCATTATTGGAATATCCCCAATTTTTACCTCCTCCGGTTCATGTTCAACACATCTTTCACCATTTTCATCACATTCTATGACCGTGAACCTTAAACCAAGCTCAGCTGAGTATGTGAAATCCTTCAACCTTGCCTCCATGGGTGTATTTATTCTGTTTGCCTCCGAACCTCCCCTTCCCCTGGCAACGGAAACATAAACAGTGGGTGCACTGTACTGTCCATCCTTTTTTACCCTTCCATACCTTATTTTTATAACCCTTCCGCCTGTTTTTGATTTATCTAATGTCATTTCACCAGGCTCATCTGTATCAGTTACCCTTGTTGAATCCACTATCTGCTGAAGAATGCTGTTTGGGTTATCTGGTGTTGGTATGAATGCATTATAGCTTGCAATATGGTGGCCAACAATACTTTTTTGTTTGAAAAACGCATCAATAATCTCATTCATGTTATCCACATCCTTAATATTCCATAGATAAAAATTTTTTCATTCCTCCACAACAACCCTGTAGGCTACTGTTTTCCCAGATGTGGGACTTTTTCGAATAATTTTAATCACCCTTCCGGGTTTAATTGGTCCGCTTATTTTTTCTAGCATTTTTATAGCCGGATCGCTTCTTTTTATTTTTGGCAATGAATCCTTTGATATGTTTAATTTTTCAAGAATTTCCCTCTCTTCCTCCTCTGAAAGAAGATAGTGTTCAGGAACCAGTTCATGTTCCAATACATTTATTTTCCTCATACTACGCACCTTCTTATCAGCGGGCCCGAGGGGATTCGAACCCCCGGCCACCTGGTTAAAAGCCAGATGCTCTACCTAGCTGAGCTACGGGCCCGTGCTCTTTACCTAAATTACACTTCAAATATAAAGGTTATGTTACCTGATATTGAAAATTTTATCCGGATATAAAATTTTTCAATCAAGAAATATGAAAACCCTTCACCTTTTAAGGATGTAAGAAAAAAGCAAGTATTAATAGAATTCCAAAAAATTTATTATATTCATTTCAGATCACATAATGGAATGTTTTCAAAGAGAAAAATGCAAGAAGAAATAGAAAGGCTTTCACAGACGGTGATGAAATTGGAAAAGGATATAGAAGATATTAAGAAAACGCAGGAAGAAATTAAAAAGGTTCTTGAAGAGCTTGAAAACAAAATATCATTCCTGAACGTTCTATCGGCTAAAATAAACACAACTTATTACCATATTACCTATGACATAGATGATAAACTGAAGGAATTTTTTACGGAGCTGGAGGATGCAATTGAGGCAATGATAAGCGATTTGAATTCCAAAATTATGGAAATAAGGGATACAACAAAGAAAAAGAAACAGTAATGGTTAATGAAAAATTAAAAATAAAGAATTATCTTTATGAATTTTTGTGCGGAGGTTGCCGAGCCTGGCTAAAGGCGGCAGACTCAAGATCTGCTTCCATAGGGATTCGGGAGTTCAAATCTCCCCCTCCGCATTAAAATGTTAAAAAAATTCCTTATTGTTTTAATGGCAATCCTTATAACATTCCCGGAGGTTTTCGTTAGATTAGTTTACAGTGTTACAATTATACCAATAACAAATGCCCTTGCAATAAACTATTTCCTTGGAAGTTTGATATTAACATCTTTTTATATAGGATATACAGTATCAAATTTACCAATGGGATACCTTGTTGACAGATATGGTTACAGGGTTGTTTCAATTTCTTTATTCATAATGGCAGCATTGATCTATGCTTTTTCATTCATTGAAAATTATTTTGAAGCAATACTTATAATGTTTTTTATAGGAATTTTTTCAGGACCAACTTACATAGGATCGGTAAAGTTGATCGCGGAAAAAATTGAAAGGTATAAAAGTACATCAATGGGTACATTAAACCTGGTTGCACCGCTAACACTTTTCATTGTTAATGTTTATTCTTTAAAAATCAGCATTGATGCCTGGAGAATTGTTTATCAATATCTATCAATTCTAACAATCTTTATAGCAATAATTGTTTTATTTATAAAGAATGAAAAATATGAGCACAATAAGGGTGCAGTAAACAGAATTTCAATCCTTGCATCCCTTGCAAGATTTTTTGGTTTCTGGGGGCTGTGGGGTACATCATCATTCCTTTACCTTCTAATTTTTTTGAAGTTCAACAGTTATTATTACGCTGGCATTTCATTGATATTATTTTCCATGGGGAGCATTATAGCCTGTCCCTTATCCGGTTTTATATCAGACTATTTTAGAATAAGGGAAAGGATTGTAATATTATCCCTTATTATTTTCTTTATATTTTTAATAATTTTTCCATTTGTTCCCCTTAACCTTCTCTATATTTTTTCCTTTTTCCTGGGATTTTTTGTTTATTTCTTCAGAACACCCCTTGACACATACATAGCTGAAATTACAAAGGGCAGGGCCGCAACATCCATGGGTCTTGCAAACCTTTTTTCACAGCCTAGCCAGATAATTGTACCAGCTATTATTGGATCAATTATTGAATATTCTAAAAACATATACTATGCATTCATTTTTCTTTCACTTGGTCCTCTTTTTTCAGCATTAATTGTATTTTACATGAAAGGATATTATAAAAAACATTAAGAATAGGTATTAAATTATGATTTCCAGTTATGCAGGAAGAGAAACTCTCCATCAGTTTCAGAAGGGATCTGAGGTTCAGGGATCTTCTGAATATAGGAATAGGTGCGATGACGGGAGCAACAATATATGTAATGGCAGGACAGGTCACACAGATTGCTGGTCCAGCAATACTTCTATCCCTCTTTTTCAACTATCTTATAACAATGTTAACGGGAATGACATATGCTGAACTTTCAACAGTTTATCCTGAGGCAGGCGGTGGATACCTCTTTGTTGAAGAATCACTTCCAAAACCGCTTGGATTTATGGGAGGATGGATGTCATGGTTTTCACATTCAATTGCAGATGCCTTTTATACTGTTGTATTTGCAACAGCCATTGTCTGGCTTTTTGATGCCTATAACATTTATTTTCCATTCAGTCAGGTATTTTTTGAAAAATTAATAGCTCTCACAATCCTTTTAATAATTATTCTTATAAATTATTGGGGTACGGCCACAACAGGAAAATCACAATCATTCATAAACCATCTTCAGCTTCTGTTTCTTGGCATACTAATATTGGCGGGAATTTTTGCAATGATAAGATCCCCAGATGTTCTGAACAATTTCCAGCCATTCCAGATTAGCCCTGTAGGTATTATACTTGGAATGGGTCTTCTTTTTGTTGCTTTCGAAGGATACGAAATAATAGCCCAGTCCGCTGAAGAGATTGAAAACCCTGAAAAAAACATACCAAGAGCAATTTTCCTTTCAATTGGCATTGTCACAATAATTTACGTTCTTTTATTTTTTGTGATGATAGGAGGGGCAGGATGGAAATGGGTTGCAAATCAGGGAGAATTTGCAATGATAAACTTTGGTGGATTGACAATACCGTATATAGGAAAGGGTATTGTCATACTTGCGATGCTCCTTGGTTCGGGAGCAACACTGAATGCAACTGTATTTTCCGCGATAAGGGTTTCATTTGCAATGGGAAGGAATGGATCACTGCCAAAATTGTTCTCAAAAATGCATCCAAAACATAGAACACCACACATGGCAACTTTCATTACTGGTGGAATCATAGCTGCAATGGTTCTATTCCTGCCCCTTGATACACTGGTTGCGGGAGCTAGCATAATGTTCCTTCTCCTTTTTGCACTTGTTAACGTCGCTGTAATAGTTGATAGATACAGAAACCCGACAAAAAAGAGAGGTTATGAAATGCCACTTTTCCCATTCATACCAATAATGGCAATTCTATCCAAGGGCCTGGTTGCAGCAGTTTTATGGTATTTTTCTCCCGAAGCTTGGTTAATCGCCATAGCATGGATAGATATAGGTCTTCTCATCTATTACTTCTGGGTTGGTAAGAAGACAATAGAAAAACCATCGCCTCTCATTCCACCAGCTGAAAAAATAGAAGAAAGGAAGGAAAACGTTATGCTTGTGCCATTGGCTGAAGAGTTCCCAAATTCCGTCAAGATAGCTTCAATAATCGCAAACAGCATTGATGCGGATATAACACTTTTTTCAGCGATTGAAATACCACTTACAATCTCACCTTCATCAATAACATACAACGACGCATCAGAAAAAATAAAAATGTTGGAAAGGATGTCAAAACTTTCCAGAAAATTTGGGAAAACACCCGATGTGAAAATAATTGCATCCCATGATCCCGTGAGTGCAATTCAGGATGTGGTTAGAGATAGAAATGTAAATTTACTTTTCATGACATGGAGACAGAAAAATGTGAAGAGAATAATATTCGGATCAACACTGGAAAAAATATACAGGAATGCTCCATGTGATATGCTGATCTTCAGGGATAGTTTACCTGAAAGTATTGATGAAATAACACTTATAGTTTCAAAGAAAAGGAGTGATGAGTTATCTTTAAAAATTTCCGTTATCCTTTCAAAATTTTTCAAAGCAAAAATTAAGGTTTATGAGTTCACATACAATGGTGAAAAGTCTGTTTTAATGGAAAAGTATGAAGAATTTCTTAGAAATGAAAATGTTGAATTCACAACAGAACCTCTTATTTCAAGGAATTTTCTTGCAAAAATAATAGAAATTTCAAGAAAATCAAAGTTACTTATAACACCACCTCCTTCAGAATTTGCTGAAGGCAGGATTCCGCTCTCAGCCGATCCAAAAATACTTGGAAGATTGAATGGGCCGGTATTGATAGTTAGAAAGGTGGAAAGTGAAAGGGAAAATCTGGAAAGAATATCAATGCTCTTCCATAGATAATTTTTCTTTTAATTTTTTCATTATCTTTGCCTTCACATTTTCTAAAGAATTAATATCATCTATCTGAAAGTTTATTCTGTAAATGTCATAATCGCCTGAAATCTCTTCAAGAACTATTGATGGCCTTGAACCTGACTGGAAAAGTTCATCAATCTCAGATGTTATTTCATGGAAAACCTTTTCAACAAAATCAATATTGTACTTTGAAGGAATTTTGATTTCCATGGTGACGGGTATAGAAAGCCCAGAACTTGAAACAATTCTTATTTTGCTTTCAAGTATCTTTGAGTTCGGTATCAATACAATTTTTCCATCGGGCTGTTTTATTTGTGTATAGAGAAGTGTAATGTTCATTACCCTTCCCTCAATGTTTTCATCTATAACAATGTAATCATCCTCCAGGAAAGGTTCTGTGGAGAGTATAACAATTCCGGCAAACATGTTTCTGAGAGGTGTGAATATTATGAAAATGCTTGAAATAACAAAAATCAAAACAAATACTGTGAATATAAAAATATCGGCGTATGTAAAACCAAGCATGGAAAGAATTATCATTAAAACAGCAAGAAAAACGAAAGTGAAAATTACGTATTTTGCAATTGATGTTAAATATCTCCCGAGTTTTTCCTTCTCTACCTTTGATCTTAGCTTAATATCCCTTATAAATGCTGACGTAAGAAGGTAGGCAACAATACCGAGTGAAATTATGATTATTATCCATATCCATCCTCCAATGTTGTTATAGAAAAAGAGATACGTTTTTTCCTGAACATCACCGAGGAGATTAAAACCTGAGAAAATTATTAAAAGAATCAGGATCAATGCAACAATGTATATTGTGTATTTTATTATGATTTCTGTGTAATATCCAACCTTTTCACTTATAATTCTCTTTGGTTTCAAAGAAAGGGATCCCCTCAAATATTGAAATACCCTTGTATTTATGCCAAGGAAAAAAAGTGAAAAAAGCATTACAAGGAGTATTGAAAAGAACATGGGAAGGTAAGGATAGATGATTTCAACAGTGTATGCCCTGAAAAGTGATGAAACATGTGAATAAAGAAAGAGGATAACAACGCTAACAAGCATGAATATTGTGTAAAATACTATGAGTTCAAGGTAATTTATTGCATCGGGGCTTAAAAACCTTGATTCCTTAATTTTAAGATATTCAAAAAATCTTCTGAGGTAGGAAACAACATAGAGAATTATAACTATTATTGTTACTGTTATAATCGTTGGACCTATCAATGCTTTAAGGGTTTCAAGAATTGGCATAACAGTAAGATAAAAGCTTTTCATATCTTTAATCTTTTGATTTTTTATAAAAGATAAAAAAATTTTATATTCAAGAAAAAAATAATCATGATCATGATAACCCAAACAAATGTTTATGTTCCGCCTGATGTGCAGACAGTGAAAACTCTAAACCTCATCGCTGGCATATTCGCAATAATTTCATTGATAATAGGTATTTTTTTAATTTCAATAATTGTTGGAATAATCATGGTAATAGTTGACATAATAATTCTCTGGTACATTTTCGGCAAAATACCAAATGAATTAAACAATCAGAGATATGTTGAGGCTAAGCACGATACGCTTATCGCCATGATACTTGGATTTATTTTTGGATTATTAATTGGAGGTATTTTACTTCTCATTGCATACCTGAAGTACGATGATATAATAAGAAGTGTTCAGCAGTACTACCAGCAGGAACAATTAAAGCAACAGCAGCAAACAACACAATAAAAAATATTAAATCAATTTTAATTTTTTTAATCCTTCAACAAAACCGTATCCATATTTTTTCTCTGTTACCATTTTTGCGTTTTTCTTTGCAATTTCCCATGCATTGTTTACAGCTATACCAAATCCCACGCCCCTAAGCATATCAACATCATTTTCGCTATCACCGAAGGCAACAATTTCATCAAGATCTATGTTGAGCAATTCGGCAGCCTTTTTTAAACCAAAAAGTTTTGTCTGTTCTCTATGTGTAACATGTATGCCATAACCTGTTGCCTCAACCCTGAAACCCATACCTTCCATTATTTCTTTAATTCTTTCCTTATCCAGACTTTTGTCAAGAACAATCGACGTTTCTCTCCACCTGTCCGTCAATATTCTTTCCGCATTGGGCATAATTTCCTTAAGTTTCTTGTAAGCCTCCTCAATATCACTCTTGTCAAAATACTTGTAGATCCTGTTTTCATAAAATAAAATGCCTCCATTTTCTGAAATTATCGGACCTGTTGTACCTAGAAATATTTTGAAACCTAAAGTTACGGGTAAAACGTTACCGCTTACAAGTATTACCTTTATATTCCTCCTTTCAAGTTTTCTTACTGCACCTATTACTGGTGTAACTATTTTTCTATCAGCATCAGTTATTGTACCATCAATGTCCGTTGCCACAGCCTTGAATTGCATATGAGGGTAAAATATTTTAAATATTAAAACATTGATGAAAAAGGTGAATCCTTTGACAAAAAAGTTCATTAAGGAAAGGGCAAGGATCTGGATCAAGGAGCTCATGGATCTTGCAAGGGATGCGGAATTGAAAGGAGAGAAGGATCTTGAAAAAGAATACATAAAACTTATTCTTGAAATTTCAAAACATTATAAGGTAAAGATACCTGATAAAAGGTACATATGCAAAAATTGTTATTCAATACTTATACCTGGATTGAATTCAACAATAAGAATCAAAAGGGGAAGGGTTATTATAAAATGCCTAAACTGCGGGAATATAAAAAGATACATTATAAGGAAAAATCGCGGTTAATGTAACTGAAAAATTTATGCAAGGGCATACCCTTTTCCCATTTCATGACGAAATTTCCATTCTGTGTGATATCCATTTTTGGTAAAACATCATACAAAAGTGCCATTCTACCGTGTATTTCCATACCGGGTATTGTGAAAAACCTCCAGGGATCCTCATTTGCCCTCTTTAGCCTGAATGCATAAACTGGAAAAACTCCGCTTTTCCTTGCTATTAAAACATAGTACTCTGCCTGTTTCTGCTCTCTGCTGCTTGCCTGCGTGAACCTTAATACATTTTCCTTTGAACTCTTTACCTCTATTGGTATGGAAAAATCATCCCTCACAGCCATAATATCAATACCCATGGATCCTGCCGCCCTTACAACAAAGAATGGCTTTTTTATAATGCTTCTGTAATAGAATTTTTCCTCCTCCCCAAAATTTTTTATAAATTTCTCTATAAATTCTTCATTCCCTGAAAGAATTTCTCTTATTTCCCTTTCATAAATTGATCCAGACATGGCATCACCATATATCGTCCATATCCTTTCCAATTATTTCTGAAAGTTCCCTGTGCAATCTTTCAATCTTCCTTGCTATATCATACATGCCTTTCTTTCGGTGAAATTCAATCACATCCTGAAGCTTTACCTTTTTTTCATTCACAATCAAATTATCGGCATGTGATACAATTTTCTCCTCAAGGGTAACTGGTTCAAGATCGGTTTCATCCAGACCAAGTTTTTCAGCCTCCTCTTTTCCTATGCCTGCACCAACGTGTCTCTTTATTATATTTACAACCTCTTCAGGATAACCAAGGTTCCTTGCAATCCTGGATCCAGTTATACCATGTGAAATTGAACTGTCATAAAGTCTTCCTATGTCATGGAATAAAGATCCACATATAACGAGAGGAATATCTGCTCCGGCAAGTTCCGCAATTTTCACCGCAAGATTTTTCACAGCAATGGAATGTTTTATTAGCTTTTCAGGCATTTTCAGATCCCTCAGAACCTTCAAACATTCATTCTCATTGAAAATCTTTAAATTTTTTCCCCTTTCGGAAGGCACAACTCTATACTCACCGTTAAATTTTAAATATAATTCCCTTCCACCAAAGTATCTATCAAGGAATATTGCAAGGCTTGATACCTCACTGTGTGGCTGGTTTGTGATGGCGACATTAAAATCGGAAAGCGTGTAAACTTCACCAGGAACCTTCTGTGATCCAACTATGATTAGAATATCCCTGTCCCTGGGTATTTTATCCAGAACATTCTGAACAGGAATACCGTACATTGTTAGATGAACCTTAACACCTTTGAAATTTTTAATTACATCCCTCCAGTTTTCATCAAAGGTTAAATTGAAATTACCACCAAATCTTTTCACTATATCCCTCACAGTTTTTTCAAGTTTTTCATCCTTTTTTGTAACAATGACACCATCAGCACCAAATGCCCTTGCAACTAAGCATACATGTGTTGTTATTCTTTTATCCCTTTCCGGTCTATGTCCAAGCCTTAGAACTGTTATCATAGTCTCTCATATGGTGGTTTTGGAACTTTAATTTCTTCCTTTTCCTTTTTCTCCATTCTTATTTCCATCGTTAGCATAAGAATAAAGGTTGACAGGAATGCAAGTACAACAAGAAATAGTTCAATTAAAAGAAAAATTATGTTTTCTTTTAAAAAATTTACAATGGTTGAAAAGGCTGTAATAACAAGTAAAATACCAGAAATGAAACCCGAAATTGAATATGAAATTCTTACAAACTTTGGAAGAAAAAATGATATTGCAGATATTATTGATAAAATTAAAGGAAAAATAAAGGGAAGAATGTTATTGTTGTATGTGAATAAAAGATAAAGGGAAACAATCACAATACCAAAAAGTATTCCTGAAATCAGGCCTGATATGGAACTGCCTAGCATTCTAATCCTTTCAAACATTCAGATATCAACCCTTTCTAGGTAATGGCCCCTGAGCTCAAACCTTGAACTCCTTTTTATTATTCCCTTCAGAAATGTGAGGGAAAGATTTAGAGCTGTCTGAACATTACCAATGTAAACGGATTTCTGGTTACCCATCACCTCAAGTATTCTTTTCTCATACTTTTCAAGTTCTTCCTCACTCATGGTTGAAATGTAAATTATATCTGGAAGTTCAATTATTGGTAATGTAACGTTTATCTGAACTGTATCATAAAATGCCCTGTATGCCTTTGTTGTCTGACCTGATGGAGTTGTGAGCCACTGGGATTCCACAAGTTTTATCTTCTCAAGGTAAAGAAGGGCAAGTTTACCATCCTTACCATATTTTTTCAGAATTTCCTCCTCACTCCTCCATCCACCCAGTAGATCAAGAAAAACATTCCTTTTTATTTCCGTATCTGCGGTGTGAAAAATAGCTACAAGATCGGATACATCATTAATTGCCTTAATCTTGCTCATAATGATCCTTAACCTATATGCAAAGGATAAATATATATTTTAAGACCATTTTACCATATGATTAAATGCAAAATTGAACTTGAAATAAAGGATCCAAAAAATGTTTTAAAGGCCATTGATCCTGAAAACAGGGGTTATGTTGAGTGTAGAATTGAAAAAAATATTTTGGTCTGTGAATGGGAATCAAAAAACATAAACAGTTTTATGAGAACCTTTGATGATCTTATAACATCAATAATTCTATCAAACAATCTATTGTAGAATTTCACCATAAAGATAAAATGGCTTTGCATCCGTTATTTTTACCCTGTAATGTTTTCCAATTTCACCATTTTTTAATATTACAGGTCTGTAACCATTTGTTCTTCCAAGAAGGTTTCTTTTCCCTTTCTCAGTAACAATAACATCAAAATCAAGGCCCAGCAATTCCCTGTTCCTTTCAAGTGAAATGTTATAGTGAATATCCGTTAGAACTTTTGATCTTTCCTTTGCTGTTATTGATGGAATCTGTTTCATTTTGTATGCGATCGTCCCCTCCCTTGGTGAGAATCTTGTTATATTGAGTATATCAGGTCTTGTTTTTTCTATGATTTTAATTGTATTTTCAAAGGCGGTATCATCCTCACCTGGAAATCCTACTATTATGTCCGTTGAGAGTGTAAAGTGTTTAAATATATTCTTAATTTTATCATGAATTTTGATAAAATCTTCAGAATTATATTCTCTTCCCATCATTTCAAGTATTCTGTCATCACCGCTCTGTACTGGTATATGAAAGAATTTGAAAATCTTTTCATTTTTATAAACTTCAAGAAGATCATCAATGATCCTTATTGTATTTTTTGGCTCCATCATACCAACCCTTATTCTGAAGTCACCCTCCAAACCTGCTACTTTTTCAAGAAGATCGGCCAGTGTTTTACCCTTATCCATACCATAGCTGGCAGTATCAAGGGCACTGAGCCTAATTTCCCTGAATCCTTTTTTAACAGCATTCCTTACCTTTTCAATTATCAACTCCTCATCATAACTTTTCAAATTTCCCCTTGAAAGTTTTGAAATACAGTACGTGCAATGACCGGTACAGCCCTGGGCAATTGGAATTGTAACGGTATTCTCAATTAAAGGAATATTTTCAGTGTTTACAGATAAACCATTTATGTTTATTTTTCCATCAAAGTCCCTGGCCTTGATTTTTGTAACATTAAATTTTTTCAATAGCTCCTCCCTGGCACCTGGGAGACAGCCATAAACAATCAAATCCTTGCCGAGCTTTTCCAGTTCCCCAATCCTTTTCAACATCTGATTCTCTGTATGTTTTATAACAACACACGTGCCAATTATTATTTTATCCGCCTCCTCAGGCTTTTCCGTTACCTCATATCCACTATCGATAAAACCCTGGACGATGTGCATTGTTTCCGCCTGGTTCAAAGCACATCCATACTTTTCGTAATATATTTTCACGAATTTTCCATAAATGGACAGTTTTAAAAAATTTTCTCAAAAACAAATATTTATTAGATGAATGGTGATACAGTCCAAAAAGAAGGTGATTTTATGGAAGAAAAGGAAATGATGGATTTCCTGAAAATAAAGAGCATTGATGAACTTTTTTCAGATATTCCTGAGGAGGTAAGAATCAACAAGCTTGAACTACCAGATGGAATTGATGAACATTCACTGAGAATACTTGCAAGGGACATTCTCAGAAGGAACATAACGGCCTTTGATATGCCCATGTTCATAGGAGCTGGAGTTTACAATCATTATATTCCAAGTTCCGTTTTCACAATAATATCAAGATCCGAGTTTATTACAAGTTACACACCATATCAGCCTGAAATTTCACAGGGTATGTTGCAAACGCTTTTTGAGTATCAGAGTTACATTGCAGAGCTAACGGGTATGGATGTGGCAAATGCATCCATGTACGATTTTTCAACAGCTCTTGGTGAAGCGGGAAGAATGGCATATGCAATAAATGAAAAGAAGGAAATACTTGTTCCCAGGAATATGCTGTGGGAGAAAAAGAGTGTACTCTGGAACTATGTTAAGGGTCTGGGAATGAAAATAATTGAATATCCCTATGATTCAAAAACTGGAAAGGTTGATCTTGAAAAACTCAAATCATTGATAAATGATAATACTTCAGCGGTTTATGTGGAAAATCCCAACTTTTTTGGAATAATTGATGATACTGTTCTGAAAATAAGGGAACTGGGGAATTTTATTTTTATTGTTGGTGTGAACCCCATATCCCTTGGAATACTTAAACCGCCAGGAGAATACGGTGCTGATATTGTAATAGGCGAGGGGCAGATTCTCGGTAATGCAATGAACTTCGGAGGTCCTTTGCTTGGAATATTCGCAACAAGGATGGATTATTTAAGGAAAATGCCAGGAAGGTTGATAGGAATGTCAAGGGATAAAAATGGTAAAAGGGCATTCGTTATGACATTCCAGACAAGGGAACAGCATATAAGGAGGGCAAAGGCAACAAGCAACATATGCTCAAATGAGGCTCTCTGCGCTGTTGCCTCCGCAGCATACCTTTCAGTTCTTGGTAAATCGGGTCTTGAAAAGGTTGCAGAAATAAACATGAAAAGGGCAAGGTATGCCATGGAAAAAATAACGTCCATCAATGGCTATAAACTTGTATTCGATTCACCCTTCTTCAACGAATTTCTTATCAAACTTCCACAGGATGAAATAAAGATACACAATCACCTGCTTTCAAAAGGAATACATGGTGGATATCTCCTGAACACATTTTCAAGGAACGGTTATCCTGAAATAGGAAATGGAATGATTTTCAATGTTACCGAAATACATACTGATGATCACATTAACATGCTTGTTGATGCCCTTAAGGAGGTGGCATGAATGTTCCATCAGGCTGTATGGGATGAAAAGCTTATTGTGGAAATGAATGGAAAAAGAACAGTAAAGTTACCAAACGAGGATTTCAACGGTAATTTTATTTTACCTGAGGATATGAAAAGATCCTCACTAAACCTTGTTGACAATGAAGAGCATGAGGTTTTGAGACATTACGTTAGACTTTCACAGATGAACTATGGTGTGGATGTTAACACATATCCTCTAGGATCCTGTACTATGAAATTCAACCCGAAGATAGCAGATGAAATTTCATCCATGGATGAAATAAGGTACATACATCCATACCAGGATCAATCAACAGTCCAGGGTGCCCTGAGGATCATGTACGAGGTTCAGGAATACCTTAAGGTAATTGGTGGTATGGATGCTGTAACATTACAGCCCGTTGCAGGTGCGGATGGCGAATTCACAGGTCTATTGATTGTCAGGGCATACCATGAGAACAGGGGAGATTTTAAGAGGAATGAGATCATTGTTCCGGATTCTGCCCATGGAACGAATCCAGCAAGTTCAACAATGGCAGGTTTTAATACAATCGAGATACCTTCAAATGAACAGGGAATGGTTAACCTTGATTCATTGAAAAGTGCTCTTTCAGATAAAACCGCCGCATTCATGATCACAAACCCGAATACACTGGGCATATTTGAGGAAAACATTGTGAAAATAGCAAAGATGGTCCATGATGCAGGTGCACTACTTTATTACGATGGTGCAAACCTGAACGGGATAATGGGTAAAACAACACCTGGAAAGATGGGATTCGATATAGTTCATTTCAACCTTCACAAAACATTCGCAACACCCCATGGTGGAGGTGGACCTGGTGCCGGACCTGTTGGTGTTAAAAAGCACCTTGCAGAATTCCTTCCAGTTCCAGTAATTGATTTTGATGGATCAAAGTACTATTTGAACTATAACGTAAAACATTCAATAGGAAAGGTGAGCGGTTATTACGGGAACTTTGCTGTTATTGTGCGCGCCTGGGCATACATGAAATTGATGGGAGGAAATGGATTAACAAAGGCAACAGAAAGGGCCGTGCTGAACACAAATTATCTCAAGGAAAAATTAAAGGGTTACTACGATCTGCCATACAAGGATCTAAGAAAACATGAGGTGGTTTTCAGCAGCACAAATTTAAAGAAATATGGTGTTAGAACGCTTGATGTTGCAAAGAGAATGCTTGATTATGGTGTTCATGCACCAACCATTTATTTCCCGTTGATAGTTGAGGAGGCACTTATGATTGAGCCAACAGAAACTGAATCAAAGTCATCACTGGATAGACTTGCTGAAACGATGATTAACATAGCAAAGGAGGCAAAGGAGAATCCACAGGTTCTGAAAGAGGCCCCACATAACACACCTGTTGGAAGAATAGATGAGGTTGAGGCAGTGAGGAATCCTGTATTAACATGGAAAATGATAAGGAAATGATTTGACAAAATGTCCATTTTTTATTAATTTTTCTTACTTTTTTTTATCATTTTGTCATATTTTTAATAACAAATAATATATTCAACAAAACAATTTTATCATTATGGAAGAGATCTATATACCCGGATCAATTGAAAATTTAAGTGAAAGAGAACTTGAAAAAAAGAGAATATATGGTTCAATTGGAACTGAAGTGATAAAAAATTTAACTGATTACTTTTTAAAGAATGGTTTCCAGTGGCTTTTACCCGTTGTATTTTCATATTCAACCGATCCTCTATGGCCCGATCCTGGTGCATCCATAGAAAAAAGAATTGAGGTGGAAATCTATGGAAAAAAGGTAAGGACAACGCAGAGCATGATCGTTCATAAAATTGTAGCATGTTCCCTTGTTCATGAAAAAATATTCGTTCTTTCACCAAACGTTAGAATTGAGAAAAGGGAAAGGGCAAAAACAGGAAGGCATCTCTATGAATTCACACAGCTGGATTTTGAATCAAGAAATGCGGATTCAAGGCAAATAATGGATCTGGTTGAGAATGCAATAATTTATCTTAAAAATAAACTCCTTGAAAATCCATTTGCCCATGATAGAATTAAAAAAATTAGGAGACCATTTAAGATTTATGACATGAAAGATTTGGAGAGTGAATTCGGTAAATCGTGGGAGGATGTTTTACCCAAGGAAATTGATAACCCTGTCTGGGTTGTTAATATTCCAAGGGAATTTTACGATTTTCAGGATTTTGAAACTGGTAGATGGGATAACTACGATCTTTATTTACCCGGTATAGGTGAGGTCCTTTCCGGTGCTAGAAGGGAATTTGAATACGAAAAATTGGTGAAAAAGATGGAAAGGGATAATGTCAACAAAGAAAATTACAGGGTTCTTCTGGATTTATCAAAGAGAGGGAGAATAAAACCCACAGCAGGAGCAGGTATCGGTATTGAAAGGCTCATATCATGGATCGTTAAAGCAAATCATGTGGGTGATGTACAGCTATTCCCAAGGGTACCTGGTATGGTCTATGACCTTTGATGGAAAATTTATTAATGTTGTTATGGAATATATAACCAATGAGGGATTATCACATCCACACAATACTTTCAACAGGACTTTTCACAGTTAATGAAATAGTTGAATTTGCATCAAGGCACGGCTTTGATGCAATAGGTATATGTGATAACTACAGAACAAATAGAGTAAGATCAATACAGAACATTGATTTTTACCTTTCAACATTCAGGGATTACAGCATAAGGGTTTTCAGATCGGTTGAAATTGATTTTTCAATCTATTCTGAAATTGATAATGTTTTCGATGAAAATTTGAACAAACTTGATTATGTTTTGATTGAAAATGTTGAGGATATGAGGTACAGCGGTCATCCATTCTGGATGCTTTTAAGTTATCTTGATAAAATAAAAGTTCCGGTTGGACTTTCACACAACAACATAGCAAGGAATTTTTCTGAAAAAAATATTGATGATTTCATTGATGTTCTTGAATCAAGGCAAATATTCATTGAAATTAACACAAGCGACTATTACACACTGTTCGGTGAATACTATTTTGAATTATCTTCAGATTTCTTTGAAAAAATATCAAAAAGAAACGTTCCTGTTTCCATCGGCTCCGATACAAGGGAAAGGCTTGAAGATATGCTTACTGTGAAAAAAGCTTACCAGTTTATTGAAAAAATGAATCTAAAAGAGAATTTGAAAATATTTGAGGAAAAATTGAAAATTTAATTTCCTGGCTGTGCCTTTGGAATTTTTATCCGTGATGGCTCAACAAGATAACCCTTTCTTTTTGCAACCCTTTCAATTGTTTCTATGAAAAGCCAGTAGAATGGATATATACCATAGTAATACCATTTTTCGTTGAAGTAGTTCTTGAGTATTCTTTTTCCCTGCCTGACACCATGTGATAAACAGATCTTAAGTAATTCCTCCTGCCTTTCTGTTAACTGGAATGCCCTGAACCAGTCCTTATCCTTCAAAAGACCCATGGGAACAAAGAACATGGGCATAATTAATGCCTTGAAATCCCAAAGCCTCTCAACAAGTTCAATTGTCTTTATTACATCATCCTCAGTCTCTTCAGGCAAACCTGCTATAAGTGTCATGGCTGGAATTATACCATTATCCTGCATTATTCCAGCACTTTCAACAACAACTTCAGGCCAGTCCTTTGTTTCGAATGGTTTTGCCTTGTTGGGCATAATTATTTCGGCAAGCCTTGGTGAGCCAGTTTCAACACCTACCTCCACACCCCACCAGTCCTGATCCTTTCTTATGATTTCACTTACCCTGCTTATGAGTTTAGAATCCTTCTCTCCCTTAACAATTGCGGCAAGACTGGCATGGCTCCAAGCAAGTGTTTTATAGTACTTCTTTGCCAGTTCATGTACTTTTATCACCTTCTCTGCGTTCGGTATAACACCGTTTGCACCGTAAAGGAGAACATCCTCAGAATGCAAAATCCCTGCATTCAAACCTTCCCTTGTGTTCACCTGGAGCTCCTTTTCAATCTTTTCAAGAGGATAATGCCTTAATGCTCTCAATGTTACTGAGCAGAATTTACATCCCCTTGGGCATCCCCTCATGATTTCAACAAGACCGTTAACGCTTGCATGCTTTATTTCTGATATTTCATCTATTGTTGGCGCTTCCCTGTTGTTCATTACAACAAATTGCGGCAAGGGCTCATTCCTTAAAGCTTTCCTCACAAGATCCACAACAATTCTTTCCCCTTCACCATCCACAACAGTATCAACACCCCATTTTTCCATAAGGTCCTTCCTGTAGTTCCATTGCCATGCCGCTGGTCCACCAGCTATTATCTTCACACCCCTTGCCTTTGCCTTCCTTATTGCTTCTGATTCCATCAGATTTTTGAATGATCTCGCGTTCAGGGATTCTGTTTTAAATATTGAAGCGAAGGTGGATGACGGGGGACCGAAACCGAAATAATCATGGTGTGATAAAAGAAGAACCTTTGCGTTTGTAAGATATCTATCAAGGTAGTCTGGATCCACCACTGCTGTATCTATACCGGAATCCACAAGCTTTGCCTCTATTTTTCTTATTCCATAGGGAGCCTGCCATGGTATTCCATTCTTTGTTTTCATTTTTGGTGCAAAAAGCCACATCCAGAATCTTTCAGGGAAGAATACTGGTGTTCCAGTTGCCCCAAAACCAAGGAACTCCTTACCATGGTGGTTGCTCATCATTGTTCTATCCGTTGTTATAACAACATCAACCATACCTTTCACCCATTATTTTTTCAATCCTTTTTGGAAAAATATTGTTCAAATTCTTAATTTCATTTTCAAGCCTGTTGACAAAATTCATGTAACTCTGGAAAAGGAAACCTTCCCTGATGGAATATAAATACTTCCTTCCGATCCTCCACCTTTCAAGCACTTTCCTCCTGTACAGTTCATTTAGTATCTGTGATACGGATGATCTGCTGTAATTTGTCAGTTCCATAACATTAGAAACTGTAAAAGGATCGGGAAGGGACATTATTGCCATTAAAACATTTATATGCGATTTTTTGTAACCAAGCAGTTTCATCAACCCGGCCAGTTTTTTCTCCTGTCTCATGTTATAACTTCCAATTTTTTCTGGAATTAATTAAAAGAAAATACCTATTTAACAGTTTTGTAGTAAAAAATAAAAAATTAGGATTTTAGTTCTATTTCAATGTGTATTCCATCCGGTATCTGGATCCTCATTAGCTGTCTGAGTGCCCTTTCGTCAGCCTCAATGTCAATGAGCCTTTTGTGAACACGCATTTCCCACTTATCCCATGTTGCGGATCCATCACCACAGGGCGTCTTCCTCACGGGAACGATCAACCTCTTTGTTGGTAATGGCACGGGGCCATGAAGTTCAACACCAGTCCTCTGTGCAATACTCTTTATTTCGTTGCAAACTTCCTCGACCTTTTTGTAATCGTTCCCGGAAAGTAATATCCTTGCCCTGTATACCATCTAGCCCACCATTCACATCTCTTTCTTTACCACATCAAGGCACAGACCCGCCGCGATTGTCATTCCCATATCCCTTACGGCAAATCTCCCGAGCTGTGGAATCTCTGATGATTTCTCAATAACCATAGGTCTTGTTGGTGTTACCTTCACTATGGCAACATCACCTGTCTTGATGAAATCCGGCTTTTCTGCCTTTGTTGCACCTGTCCTTGGATCAAGTGTTTTTATTATTTCACTGATTGTGCAGGCAACCTGTGCAGTATGTGCATGGAAAACAGGAGTATAACCTGGACTTATAACTGATGGGTGGTTAAGTACAACAATCTGAGCTGTGAATTCCTGGGCAACAGTTGGTGGATTATCAACCTTACCGCAAACGTCTCCCCTCTTAATATCATTCTTTGATATTCCTCTCACGTTGAATCCAATATTATCACCCGGCTCGGCCCTTGGTAATGGCTGATGATGCATCTCTATGCTTTTCACTTCACCCTTCTTGTTTGCTGGCATAAATATAACAGTGTCGTTTACGTTAAGAACACCTGTCTCAACCCTTCCAACAGGTACCGTTCCGATACCTGTTATTGAATATACATCCTGAACAGGTATCCTCAATGGTTTGTCAATAGGTTTTTCAGTTAGTTTGAGTGTATCGAATGCCTCGAGCAATGTTGGACCTGTCCACCACTTCAATTTATCACTGCGTTTCACAACATTGTCTCCGTAATAAGCGCTTATGGGAACAAAAAGAATATCCTTGTATCCAACAACTTTCAAAAGTTTCTCAACTTCACCTTTTACCTGGTTGAATGCATCCTGGCTGTATGGTGGGTTTGTTGCATCCATCTTGTTTATTGCCACAATCATCTGTGGAACACCAAGTGCCCTTGCAAGGTAAATGTGCTCCCTTGTCTGTTCCTGAACACCTTCTTTTGCAGATACGACCAATATTGCCGCATCGGCCTGTGATGTCCCTGTTATCATGTTTTTAACAAAATCCCTGTGACCCGGTGCATCAATGATCGTAATATAATATTTGTTTGATTCAAAATCCTTGTGGGCAATATCTATTGTAACGCCTCTTTCCCTCTCTTCCTTGAGCCTGTCCATTACCCAAGCAAATTCGAATGTTGCCTTTCCCTTCTCTGCTGCCTCTTTCCTGTACTGTTCAATCACCCTTGGATCAATGGCTCCACTGTCAAGTAACAATCTACCCACAGTTGTCGATTTACCGTGGTCAATATGACCGATGAATACCACATTCAAATGGGGCTTGTTTACCATATTTTTACCTCCAAACCAACATTAAATTGTTTCAAAATCCATATACTGTGCACATATATATACCTTTTCAAAGACTTGCATAATATGATTCATCATAAGGTTCCGGTTTGAGTCCCTTCCTTTCTCTGATTTTCCTTACAACCTCATCCTGGAGCTCCCTTGGTACCCTCTCATAACCTGCGTTTTCGGTTGACCATAGAACCCTGCCGCTTGTTGCAGACCTGATTGCAGATGCAAATCCAAATAATTCTGCTACGGGTGCTTTCGCCACAATTGTTGTCTGATATTCCTCCTGTTCTATGCTGAGTATAACTCCTCTTCTCTGTTGCAATTCTCTTGTTACATTACCTACCTCCTCTGTTGGTACGCTTATGTAAACGTTCTGTATAGGTTCAAGAAGTATCCTTTCTCCCTGGCATATTGCACCGTATATTGCGTTCCTCACAGCGGGTATTACCTGCGCCGGACCCCTATGAATACTATCTTCATGTAACTTTGCATCAACAAGCTTCACCTTGACACCATAAAGTTTTTCGTTTGCAAGCGGCCCCTTATCAACAGCCTCGAGAAATGCCTGCTTAACAAGTTCCATGGTTTCGTTAAGGTACTGAATACCCCATGTCATGTCAAGGAGCATGTTTGGTCCCTTTATTGCCTCAACCCTTTTCGCCTCTTCATGATCCATTCCAAGTTCCTCAAGTTTTTTGGATAATGTTTTCTTATCCTTGAATCTATCTCCCTGCTGTACATCACCCGAAAGTATTCCCTGGATTACCTTTTCTTCAAGTGGCTCAACAACTATGTAAAATCTGTTGTGCTTGTTGGGTGATTTACCCTCGAATGGGCCTCCCTTATGGTCTATAGTTTCCCTGTACACAACAAGCGGTTCTGATGTTTCTATCTCAACCTTGTAATCATTAACTATTCTGTAAATTGTTACTTCCAGATGTAGCTCTCCCATACCGGATATCAAATGTTCTCCTGTCTCCTGATTGATTTCAACCTGAATTGATGGATCTGCCTTGGCTATGAGTCTCAGAACCTCTATCAACTTTGGAAGATCCTTTGTGTGCTTTGCCTCAATGGCCATTGTGACTACAGGATCCGAATAGTGTTTCATAGGTTCGAATGGTTCCATGTTTTTAAGTGATGAAACTGTGGAACCTGCAATTGCATCCTTCAAACCAACAACAGCAACAATATTTCCTGCCTTTATTTCATCTACAGGTATTCTATCAGGCCCAACCATCATTGCAAGTTGCTGGACCCTGTATGTTCTATCACCCATGTCAGATATGTATAATTCATCACCCTTCCTTATTGTTCCTGAATACAATCTTCCAACAGCTATTTCTCCAGCATGCTGATCAACAATTATCTTTGTTACCATTAAAACAGTTGGACCCTTTGGATCAGCGTTCAGCATTGCCTTTCCCACATCGGAGTTAAGATCCCCCTTCCATATCTGTGGTATCCTGTATTTTTGAGCCTCAGCTGGATTTGGTATATGATGAACTACCATATCAAGAACAACCTTATGCAAAGGACTCTTCTTTGCAAGTGTTGCCTGATCACCCTTCTGGAGGTAATCGTAAACATCCTTGAATGTTATTCCAAACTTCTGCATGGATGAAATGCTGAGCGCCCACTTATTGTATGCCGAACCGAAAGCAACCGTTCCCTTTTCCACCTTAACAGTCCAGGCATCCTTGAATTCGGGTGGTGCATAAAGTTTTATTAACCTGTTTACATCTGTTATTATTTTTCCAAACCTTTTCTGCATTTCCTCAGCTGATAGTTTAAGCTCATTTATCAACCTATCAACCTTATTTATGAATAAAACTGGCTTTACCTTTTCTCTCATTGCCTGCCTTAGGACCGTTTCAGTCTGAGGCATAACACCCTCCACACTGTCAACAACAAGGATTGCACCATCAAGTGCCCTCAATGCCCTTGTAACATCACCACCGAAATCAACATGACCGGGCGTGTCAATGAGGTTTATTAAATATTCAACACCATCCACTTCATGAACCATGGATGCAGCGGCTGCATTTATTGTTATACCCCTTGCCTGTTCCTGTTCATCATAGTCAAGAACAAGCTGTTTTCCAGCCAGTTCTTCACTCATCATTCCCGCTCCTGCAATAAGGTTATCGCTGAGCGTTGTTTTACCATGGTCAATGTGCGCTATTGTACCGATGTTTCTTATCTTTGTTATATCCTCCATAATCCTTGTTGCCTTTTTAATATTCTCCTCTTTCCTTCCCAACTTTCATCACCTTGCGGATGCTGCAATTCTTTCAACTTCTTCCTTCTTTGAAATGGCAAAACTTGATAGATCGTAGTTTGCTGCCTTTATAATTTCTTCAGCAAGACATTCATAGATGGGCTTCGGATTCCTGAATGAACACTGTGTGGCTCCAAGGGCAATGTTTCTCAGGGCAACATCAAGTCTTCTTGATGCAGAAACATCAACAGCCTTTGGTACCGCCACACCTCCCATCTTCAACCTTGTTACCTCTTCCCTTGGTGCAGCATTTTCAAGTGCATTGACAAAAACCTGAAGTGGATTCTTCTTGGTTCTTTCATATATTATATCAAAGGCCTTTGAAACAACCCTGTAGGCGCTTAGCTTTTTTCCCGTGTATTTTTCAGTTCTCATCATATTGTTGATTAGCCTTTCAACTATGTTCATATCCTTTTTGCCAAGATGCTTCCTTCCGTGAACTCCATGCGTGTGAAAAACAATCCTTGGCTTTAGATTCAAATACTTAACAAGACTGGGATCCTTCACAACAACCTCATCGGGATCATATTTACCGAAAACGAGTATTTTATCCATAAAAATCACCTTACGGGCTTCTCCTTTCTTCCCTTAACAAGTTCTTTTAAGGAAATTCCATTTACCTTTACCACCTTGTACCTCACACCCGGAATATCACCCTTCGACCTGCCAAGTCTTCCACCAATGCCCTCTATTATTACCTCATCATGTTCATCTATGTAGTTTATTGCACCGTCCCCGGGTGCAAAGGCTGTAACAACCTTACCATTTTTAACAAGCTGAACCTTTACAGCCTTTCTTATTGCTGAGTTTGGTTGCTTTGCCTCAATACCTATCTTTTCAAGAACAATTCCTCTGGCCTGCGGAGCTCCCTCTAATGGATCACTCTTTTCCTTCAGCTTCAGTACCCTTTTCTTGTAGTACCTATCGCTCCATCTGAGTTTCTGCCGTTCCTTTTTTAGTTTTTTAGCAGTATATAATCCATTCGCCAATTTACATCACCATTTCCCTAATTTGGATTAAAACTTTAATTAACAACAGGTATATATACTCTATGTTAAAAATTTTAATCTTCACTCTTCTTTTCCTCTTCTTCACCCACTGTTTCTAACTGAAAATGAACGTACATCCCCCTTAGAGTTTCATGAATCTTGTCAGCAAACCAGATTGCATCCTCAACGGTAGCATTGTTTCCCCAGTCATAAACGAAATCGTACCAGCCTGTTATTGGCTTGAAACCAAGACCCTCAAGGGCACTAACTATTTCGGAAGGCTTGCTTCCCTCGCTATAGAATGTTATTTTCAGATAGGTTTTCATTTTACTCAAAATGAGGCAATACCTGAGGATATATAAAAATTACTTTTTTAGAATTTAAAAAGTATGCCCAATATAGAATTTGTATCCTTGTATTTTTCAGGATCCTTTTTAACACCATTAAGGTAGGTGTATTCAGTTTTTAGTGAAATGTAATGCCCATGTTCCATCTGTTCCAGGTATCTGAATGTGTTTTTTATGTATCCTTCCTTTGAATTTTTTCTGAGATAATTATACAACAATTCTGCCCTCCTTTCACAGCCCATTGCTATTTCAACCACCTCTATCAAGGTGGATACATCTTTCAATTTTTTCACCATACTTTTTGAACATTCAATCTCTATCCTTTTTCCTGGTTTTTTAATCTCCTTCTTTTCGAAAATTTCAAAATATATTGATTCAACAATTTTTTTATGTGATTTCTCCTGTTCTGAAAGGAAAAGGAATTTATTCTTTGTTATTCCATCGGGTAATCTCTTTGCAATTTCAGAATAGAATTCACTTGAATCCTCTTCAGAAAGAACAGCATTTGCTATTATGTCTTCAAAATTCATTCCCTCAAGATCAAATTCCATAATTTAACATGTCACAGGGAATATTTATTCTTTTTGTTTAAAAATCAAAATGAAAGATTTTTATTTTACTTTCATCTTCAAGGCTTTATGGCAAACAAGCTTCTTGTTATAATAACTGCAGGAGAAAATGAGATTGATAAATTCAGATCAGCAATGAGTATCTCAATGAACATAAAGAAAAAGTCATACATGGATGATGTTAAGGTGGTTTTCTTTGGACCCAGTGAAAAGCTCCTTGCATCCGATAATGCTGAAATATTGAATCTTTTTAAGGATTTGAAAAACACCGGGATTGAAATTTTTGCATGCAAAAATGTTAGCGATAACTTCTCAATAACACCCAAACTCATTGAACTTGGATTAAATGTTACATTGATCGGGAAAATTGTAACTGACCTATTGAAGGATGGGTACATTCCATTAACATTTTAATAATACTGAATTTCCTTCCTTTTCATGAATTCCCTTAGAAGTGATGTGGCATATGTTCCTTTAAAAAGGAGAAAATTGAATTTAAAAGAATTTCCAAGAAGAGAATAGGAAAAATCAAAAAAGGGTGAAGAAATTGCCCTTCTGCTACCCTTGCTCCCTATTCCCTTTATTTCCCTGATATCGAACATTTTCCCTTCAATTTTTTCATCCTCAACAATTTTCCTTTCAATCTCCCCCATGTATCCTTCAGAAAATTTGGATTCTGATCCAAACAGAATACCTGAAATGTAAGCCTTTCCTTCTTTTATTCTTTTTTCTATTGTATCCATATTTTTTTCATTTACAATGATATATCTATCATTGATGGGTAAACCGTATCTATCAACGGGTAAAACAATATCCCCAGGTAAAAGGGTTGAAAAATATCCATCAATTATTCTTCTGCTCAAAATTTTGTTGAAAATATAACCCTGGTAACCATGGACAAACATCATTTTCAATGTTCTTGGTAGAACGTTAATTGCGCCTATATAATCTTCCGGTTTTTTCTGCAAATACCTTAACATCATTATTTCATAATCCATTGGGGATTCAATAAGATCAATCGTCCCATCAGGATCCATTGTTTCATAGAAATATTTTCTTGCCATTATATTCTGATCAAAATCAAAACTCAATCCTATGTAGGCTTTAACCGCCTCATCAAACTTCCTCTGAACAATATACTTTCCAACTATGTGCGTTATGGGTCTTGATGAACCAAAACGTTGTATTCCGAAAAAGTTTGGAAATCCACCATGTTTTTTCAATTCATTGAGTATTTCCTCAACTTTTTCACCATTTTTTTCATTTGTATCGCTTACCTTTATTTCAAATCTATTCCCAAAAAGATCTCCAAGATCTATACATTTATCCGATCTGAAAACTTCAAGGATCTCCACATCCTTTATGTCAATTTTTAAATCATTTTTATAGTTCATTATGCAAAAATACTGTGTTGTTATTGCCCTCTTATCTTTTGTTCCAGCAAAATATATTGAATTTTTTGGAACGTTCAGAATTTTTGATAAATAAATAACGAATCTGTTTGTTTCCCAGTTTCTCAGTTTTACCTTTAAAAACAGATTTTTTCCATCACTTTTCCTCTCCAAGTTCAAAGGGATTTCCTCAACAATAAAGTCTTCAATATTCTTCTTTAACTTTCCACCAATACCCTCACCCTTTGTTAGATATGCTTCCATTCCAACAAATGATTCATCTACCACCATTTTTGAAATGTTTATCCTTATAAAAAATTTTATTTTTGAAAACAAAAATGTGAAATATTGAAACATGTATTAAGGATTGTGCGCGAATACCTATCAACCGCAAAAAAAATTGCTGAAACAATTCTTAAGGAAAAAAATGTAAGGATTGTTACACATATAGATGCGGATGGTATAACATCAGGTGCCATAGCCTCACTTTCACTCCAATCTGCAGGAATTGATTATAAAATAGAATTTGTAAAACAGCTTGATGCAAACTATATTGAAAAACTTAAAAATGAAAACCCAGACCTTGTATGGTTCACGGATCTTGGTAGTGGAATGGTCCATGAAATGCATGGTCTCAGGGCTGTTATCACCGATCATCATGCACCAAGTGAACTCATATTAAATATTCCGAAATCGAAGAGAAAAAATTTGATAGATCTTTTCCAGGAAATTTCCAGTGCACAGATAATGCAATTAAATCCTCATTTTTTTAATAAAGATGGAGGTATCGATATAAGCGGTGCAGGTCTAACATACCTTGTTGCAAGGGAAATTTCACAGAAGAATGTAACTTTAAGTCCTCTTGCAATTGTTGGTGCTGTTGGTGATCTCCAGGATACAAACTTTTTGAAGCTCACGGGAACCAACAGATACATTGTTAAGGAAGCTGAGGAATTTGGACTTGTTGAAACTTTAATAGATACAAGGCTTTTTGGCAGGGAAACAAGGCCTGTTTTCAAAATGCTTGAATATGCATCCGATCCAATCATACCTGGTATAACAGGTGATGAAATTGCATCAATAAAATTTCTGGAAGGTCTTGGTATACCACTTAAGGAAAATGATAAATGGAGAAGATGGGTTGATTTAAATAAGGAGGAAAAGAGGAAAATATTGAGTGAAATTGTAAAAATTCTCCTCAGGTTTGGTTATGGTTCTCTACTGGCACAAAGAATAATAGGCGAGGTTTACATATTAAAAAAGGAGAGTGATCCATATTTAAGGGATGCAAAGGAATTTGCAACACTTTTAAATTCATGTGGAAGATATGGTGAGGCTGAAATAGGTTTAAAAATAGCAATGGGAGACAGGGATGAATACTTAAAAAAGGCCATGAACCTTTTAACAAAGCATAGGAAAACAATTATTTCAGGCATAGATTACATAAGGGATATTGGAATTGTGAAAAGAGAAAATTATCAATATTTCCATGCAGGATCACATATACCCGATACAGTTCTGGGAACAATAGCATCAATTTTCCTTTCTTCACAGATGGCAGATCCAAACCTTCCAATCTTTGGGTTTGCAGAAAATGAGAATGGAATGATAAAGGTATCGGGAAGGGCACCAAGGGATCTTGTTGAAAGGGGTCTTGATCTATCAAAAATAATATCCAATGCTGCCCTAGGTGTGGGCGGATACGGTGGTGGACATAAGGCTGCTGCAGGTGCTTCAATACCGAAGGGAAAGGAGGAGGAATTCCTTGGTATCCTTGATATGAACATTAAAATCAAGCATAAAAAGGATTGATTAAAAAATTCAAATTTTTTCTTTTGAACAGGATAAAATTAATATTGAATTTACCTATCTCCAATTATGCCATTGAAAAATTCCAGCGGAATAATCCTTGCCCTTGATGTTGAGAAAATAGATGATGCATTAAAAATTTCCAAGATGGTTTGTGATCACGTTGATGGATTCAAAGTTGGTTATCCCCTCATACTTGAGAATGGTATTTCAGTTGTTGATGAAATATCAAAATTCGGGAGCGTTATTGTTGATATAAAGATTGCAGATATACCGAATACAAACAGAATTATTGCAAAAATAATAAAAAAACATAGGGTTGATGGAATAATAGCCCATGGATTTGTTGGTTCCGATTCAATAAGAGCGCTTGTTGATGAATTCTCACCCGGTGATGTTTATTCTGTTGCGGAAATGTCACATCCAGGAGCAATTGAATTCATGCAAAAAAATGGAATTGAAATAGCAAAAAAATCCATTGAAAATGGTGTTAAGGGTCTTATTGTACCTGGAACAAGACCTGAAAGAATTAAAATTTACAGGGAAAATTTTCCTCATGTTTTGATTTTCTCCCCGGGTATAGGTGCACAGGGAGGGGATGCAAGAAAAGCATTCGAAAATGGAAGCGATTACATAATCGTTGGAAGATCAATTTATGAATCTAAGGATCCCGTTGGTGTTATAAATAAAATAAAAAAGCTATAGCTTTTTCCTCATATATACACCGTAAAGATCGTAGCCAAGTTTTCTGTAGTATTCCCTTGCACCCACACCGCTGTTAACTAAAATATAATCCATACCAAATTCATCCCTAGTTATTCTTTCAGCCTCATCCATCAGCATTTTACCATAACCCTTATGCTGCCATGCAAAATCGTATTTTTCGCTAACAGGTACCTCAGGACCGAAAACTTTCAATTCTCTAACAATTGTTGAATCCCTTACCTCATATCTATGGGCATCTTCCGAAGGAACTCTGAGCCTGAGGAAACCTATTATAGCATCATTGTTTATTTCATCAAAGCTCAGAAATATTTCCCTTCCATTGGAAGCATTGTAATCAATCCTGTTCATTTCTATTTTGAATGGCTTTTCCATTTCATTCTTTTCAATCTTCCTTCCTATTTCCCTGCATCTTATACAGTTACAGTGCAAACCCCTCTCCTTCATTATGTTGTAAACAACATCCCTTATATCGCTCCTTTTATTCCCCGCAACTATCAATGGTACAGGTATGTCCCTCTCTATCCTCTGTATCCTCACCCACCTTGGAACCATTGTCTTTATTTTTATTAAAAGTTCTATCAATGTTTCCTCATCATAAGGTGTGTATTCTCCCTCCTTCCACCAGTTATAGAGTTCACTGTTTTCAACAACAAGTGTTGGGTATATTTTAAGCATGTCAGGTTTGTAAGCATCATCGTTGAATATTTTTCTGAAACTCTCAATATCCCTGTTGAAATCACTGCCCGGTAAACCTGGCATCATGTGGTATAGAACCTTTAGACCCGCATCCTTTGAAAGCTGTGTTGACCTTATTACCTCCTTCTGCCCATGACCCCTTTTTACAAGATCAAGTATATCATCAAATGTGCTCTGAACACCAAGCTCAACCCTTGTCACACCCAGCCTCAAGGAAAGATCAATCTCCCTTTCATAAAACCAGTCAGGTCTTGTTTCAAATGTTAAACCTATCATCCTGTGATCGGATATTTCATTATACCTTATTGCCTCATCTATATCCTTTGATATGAAACCATTCATTGCATCGTACATACCTTTTACAAAATTTATCTGATAATCAACAGGCCTCGCTGTTACCGTTCCACCCATAACTATTCCATCAATTTTTGATGTTGAATGCCCTATTGCCTCAAGCTGTTTCATTCTTGCGCTTACCTGTTTGTATGGATCATAATTGTGCTGTATTGCCCTCAATGCTGCAGGTTCCTTACCTGTATATGACTGCGCCGTATTATATTCAACACCACCAGGGCAGTATACGCATCTTCCATGTGGACAGGGGAAAGGTGATGTCATTGCAGCTATTATGGCTACACCGGAAAGTGTCCTTGAGGGCTTTCTCTTTAATTTTTCCTTCAATTCCTCCTTATATTTCTGGGGTAGTTTTGAGAGTATCTCACTGTTTTTGGGAATGGGTAAATGGTATTTTTTTGATAATTCCATCTTCAATTTCTCTATTTCCCTTTCATCCATTATTTCATTCTTTACGATCTCATCCGCTATTATCTTTCCAAGATCAATCATTTTTCATTGAATAATCTATCAATTTATTAAAAATTTCTCTATTTTATAACTGAATTGACTATGGCAGGATATACCTTTCTTACACCCTCAATTTTTTCCATTTTTCTTATGTAATCATAAATTTCATTTTCATTACAGATCACCACAGCAATTGCAGAATGGTCACCTGATGTTGAATAAAGTTCCTTAACAAAATCCAGTTCTTTAATTCTCTGCAGGGTATTCACATACTGTTCAGGAAAAATATCAAAACCAACAATTATTTCAGAAAGACCCAGCTTTTTATAGTTGAAACGGCCATTACACCCAACAATTATTCCCTCCTTCTCAAGGAAAATCAATCTATTCCTTACGGTTCCGGCACTAACATTAAGCATTTTCGCAATTTCCCTGAATGAAATTTTACAATTTTCCGAAAGAATTTTCACTATTTTCAAATCAAGATCATCCATGTTTTTCAGGAAATTGGAACATGGATAAAAATATTTCTTATTGTGTTAATAAATTTTTTAAATTGTTTAAAATTTTTTACTAAAGGAATAAAATTTATATACTTTTGTTTATTATCCATGATTGGTGAAAAATATGGATGAAAAAATGCCATTGATAGGAGAGAAATTCCCGGAAATGGAAGTGGTGACATCATCAGGGATCTACAAACTTCCAGAGAAATTCCAGAAAAAATGGTTCGTACTCTTCAGCCATCCAGGGGATTTCACACCAGTATGCACAACGGAATTTTACAGCTTTGCAAAAAGGTATGATGATTTCAAGAAGTTGAACACCGAACTTATAGGTCTGAGCGTTGACACAAACGTATCGCATATAGAATGGCTTAACTGGATAAGGGAAAACCTGAAGATTGAAATACCATTCCCAATAATAGCTGATCCAATGGGTGTTGTTGCAAGGAAGCTGGGTATGATACACACCGAATCATCAACAAGCACTGTGAGAACAGTTTTCATTGTGGATGATAATGCTGTAATAAGGGCAATTCTTTACTATCCTTTAGAAATAGGAAGGAACATAAGCGAAATACTTAGAATGATCAAGGCACTGCAGATGGTTGATAAATACAAGGTTGTTACACCTGCAAACTGGCCAAACAATGAAATCATAGGTGATAAGTTCCTCAATCCACCACCTAAGAACAGTGAGGATGCAAAGAAGGTTCTCAAGAAATACAAGGGATATTCTTGGTGGTTAACATACCAGGATGCACCTGAAAATGAGGTAAAGGAAGCAAAGAAATTATTACAATAAATTTTTTCTTTTTATTTTTCAATTGATAATTAATTATTTATAACACTTTTGTATTTACTATTTTGAACCCCAGAGGGTAAACTATGTACATGCTTATTGAGGATGAGGATGTGATTCGAATTCCACCAAACAGGCTTGGAGAAAACATTGATGAGGAAATTAAAAAATTGGCTTATGAAAAGCTTGAGGGAAAGGTAAAGAGTTTTGATAAGGAAATCGTAGCCGATCCACAGGAAAGGAAGTATATCATTGTGGCTGTTCTTGATATTGAAAGGGTAGGTGAAGGCAGAATAATACCCGGAGATGGTGGTGTATATCAGAAAGTAAAGTTCACTGGAATAGCTTTTCATCCTGAAATGCAGGAAGTTCTCGAGGGAAGCGTTGTTGATATTGTTAACTTTGGTGCATTCGTCAGGTTCGGACTGATTGATGGCCTTCTCCACATAAGCCAGATAATGGATGATAGATTCGACATTGAGCTTGAGGGTAAAAGATTGATAGGAAAGGATACAAAGAAGGAATTGAGGGTAAATGATAAGGTAAGGGTGAGACTTGTTTCCATATCAATAAACGATGAAAATATTAGGGAAAGTAAAATTGGCCTTACAATGAGACAGCCCGGTCTCGGTAAACTGGAGGATCTGATGAAAAATGAAGGAACTTAGAGCATGCAGGAAATGCGGTAGAATAACTACGGAACTTAAATGTCCTGATTGTGGGGCGGAAACAACAAAGGAATGGGATGGGTACATTTACATAATTTACCCTGAAAAATCTGAACTTGCAAAAAAGATTGGAAAGACAAAAGATGGGGAATATGCAATTAAGACAAGGTGAGAGACTTAAACTGCCTGAGAACCTTCGCTATGAACTTTCTGTTCCCGTTGGTCCCGTTTACAATGAGAATGATGCGATGAAGATCATAGAAAAAAGAAAGGTGATAAGCATTGGGGATGAAACAACATTAACCTTAATAAAAAATAATTTTGAACCCATGCTGGCCATATTTGATCTTAAAACAAAAAGGGAATCAATTGATTCAAGGATATTGATGAATCATTTTAAGGAAAAAATTGTTGTTGAAAACCCTCCGGGTTACATAACGTATGATCTATGGAATGGTGTAAAGAATGCTCTTGAAAACAAGGATAGGGCAATACTTGTTGTTGGTGAGGAGGACATGGCATCCATTCCATCCATCTACCATTCAAAGGATGGCGTTATTATTATATATGGAATTCCTAATAAGGGTCTAAGCATAATTGAAGTGGGAAAAGATATAAAAGAAAGAGTAAAGAATTTGCTGAAAATGATGGTGAGGGAATATGGATCTTGAAATAATTGAAAAAAGGGAAAATCCGCTCCTGCACAGGATTGAGATAAAGTTCAGGATTAAGCATCCAAAGGAGAAAACACCCTCGAGGATGGATGTGAGGAATTTACTGGCAAAGAACCTATCATCCGAGCCTGAAAGGGTAATAATAGATCACATGAGAACATCATTCGGAATTCAGCAGGTAACAGGCTACTGTAAAATTTATGAGAGCGTAGAACTTGCAAAGAAAATAGAACCTGACTACATTTTGATAAGGCATGGACTAAAGGAACCAAAGAAAAGGGGTGAATAAAATTGCAGAAAAGAGAGCTCTATGAAATTGTTGATGGTAAGCTTGTGAGAAAGAGAAAAACATGCCCAAAGTGCGGACCCGGAGTTTTCCTTGCTGAGCACAAAGACAGATATACATGCGGTAAATGCGGATACACAGAATTTAAGAAAAAGTAATCTATTGAGGATCCGGGGCCCGTAGTGTAGTCAGGATAGCATAGGGGCTTCCGGAGCCCCAGGCCTGGGTTCAACTCCCAGCGGGCCCGTTTAAAATATTAAGCGTATAATTTAAGGCTTTATCAATACTTTCAGAAAATTTCTGAATTGTGGTAAAATGTGGTATTTCATAGAGAGATAAAAATAAACAAATGCAGGATTTGATGAAATTATTTCAATAACATCACGATAACTTTTATTTGTCCAGATTTTATATAATAGAATAACAAAATGCTGATACTGCTGGTACTTCTTTTTATAAAACTTGGAAGAATAAGCAGGGAAGAAATCTTTTGGATATAATTACAGCCTTTTCAATAACTTATATTCCAGGGATTTTTTTTAGGAAATGGCTGAACATTTGTAATATAGAGTTATCCATAAATCTGAAAAAACCAACTAAATGATTAAAAAGGATCTCTACAGAATTGATGATAAGTATAAATAGCCATGCATCTAACTATAATATTAGTACTTTTTCTCTCTTTTTATTAATTATTTCATAATTGGTTTTCCTAGCGGTGGGTTCTTTCCCAAACTCTCAGCCAATACTTCTGCAAAACCAATGTACCATGCCGCAATTGCCGCCAATATACCTGCATAACCACCAGCATGAGTTAAAGCAACACTACCTGTCATGGCGCCAGCACCAAGCAAAAAGAAAGTTATCCATACCACCAAAAGCGTGATGAATAAACTCAGATTGGCCTTGAAAGTGCCAAACCAGATAACTAAAGTGAAGATACCAAAAGCCATTAAGACAAGACCTATGGATTGTGCCGTAGCGCCAGGGAAAAGCCCAGATGCTGTTAAGAAGTACCATTCCCAAAATGCACCATAAGTGAAGAATAGTGTATATCCAAAAGTGTTGCCTGCCCTCCACTCCAATATCCCAGCTAATAGTTGAGATAATCCTCCGTAAAACGCTGCTAACCCCAATACTACTGAAGAACCTTGAGTTAATAGCCCAGCATTAAATATAGATAAAACCAACGTTGTTAATGCAAAACCTGATAACCCAAGTGGACCCGGATTTGCCCCTTTCTGTTCCGGTTGGGTTTTTTCTTCTGTCACATATAATATTTATTAAAAATTGACTTAATAAATTTTTCTATCTTATACAGATTCTCCGCATGTCTAATTTTATCTGCTTATAATATACGGATTTTTCCTTAAAATTTTAATTTTTAATTTATTTTTGATACAAGATAATAATTTCTTAATCCATTTTTTAATTCTAAAAATCATAAATTCTATTTGAGTTGCTCATTTTATGTAATAATTTTTGCCTATTTTCCTCCTTATATTCATAACTTCCTCTATTCCTTGAGATTGATTCGCATTCTTTTCCATCATTTTTAGCTATTCTGATGGCGGTCCTTCCTGCACCTTTTTCCATAACATATTTTAAAAAACCTTTTCCTACCTGGTATACTTCATTAGAAAAAGTATGGAAAATCCCCTCAAAGTTATTCTCATTTTCATATTTTTCAACACCATATTTATGAGTATCCAGAAATTATATATCAGTATAGAAGGACCGTAAAGAAAATACCTTAATTTTATATTTCTTTTTTCAATCTTA
>JAVRLK010000003.1:0-48287 GCA_031961545.1 Thermoplasmatota archaeon
AATCATCAAGCCTTTTATCATAATAAAAAGAATGATAATTCACAGAAAATCCAGTACTGTCAATTGCCATTCTATTTCCCAACATTCCCATAAAAAATTTCAGGATTTGATTGAAAACAAATGTAATAAGTGCTTTATCAATCCTTTCAGAAAATTTCTGAATTGTTGTAAAATGTGGTATTTCAGAGAGAGATAAAAGATAAACAAATGCAGGATTTGATGATATTATTTCAATAACATCACGATAACTTTTATTTGTCCAGATTTTATATAATAGAATAACAAAGTGCTGATACTGCTGGTACTTCTTTTTAGAAAATTTGGAAGAATAAGCAGGAAGAAGTCTTTTGGATATAATTATTGCCTGTTCGATAAACTTATATTCCTGTGATTTCTTTACGAATTGGGGGATTTTTGTCATATTGATGTCTTCCATAAATCCGACAAGATCCCCCTAAATAAATACTTTACTAAGGATTTCTACAGAGCTCTTTTCTTGTTTTTGTAGGGATGGGTGCATTCAATGGCATACTGACATGGATAGATTCAATATTTGCCCATTTAAATTTCTCCGATATTGAATCTGGTATTGTTGGTTTGATTTTTGTAATAGGTGGCATGGTGGGTAGTATTGTTTTACCATGGATTACAACTAAAACTAAAAAAAGAAAAGCCCTGGTCTTTTACTCATTAATTATTCTTTTTGTTATATTCCTATTTTACACATTTATTTCTAACTTTGCCATTATTGTATTTTTAAGTGCATTGCTTGGATTTTTCATGCTTGGTGTGTTTCCAATAGTATTGGATTGGACATCAATAATTGCAGGTTTCAGGCTTGCAGGATCAGCAACATCCTTGCTCTGGTTCCTTGGTCAGATAGGCGGTTTTGTAATTCCTCTTGCAATGGGAATTGTTGGTCCCATTTCACCAGGATCTGATTTTCTTTATTCATTCATTCTTCTGGCAGTTTTATCCCTTACTTCTTTGTTTATTCTTAGAGGAGTGAGTGAAGGGTGAAAAATTTAAATTCCATTTATTGTTTTAATTTTATGGAAGATTTCATTGTTAAAAGATACCCTGAAAGGGCAATCTATGATAAAAATAAACTTTATGAATTTCTTGACAGGAACATTTTATGCCATGTTTCATTCTGTGAAAATGGTAATCCTTTTATAATACCCATGATTTTTTCGAGGATTGGCGATTTTGTCTATTTTCATGGATCCTATGAAAGCAGGTTAATCAGATTCATTGGATCCGGGGGTAAGGTTACAATTGGTATAACGAACATAAACGGTCTTGTTGTTGCAACACATATTAAAAATAATTCACTGAATTATGAATCTGCAGTTGTGAATGGGAGCGGTGAATGGGTTGAAGATGAAGATGAAAAATTAAGATTTTTTGAAAGTTTATCCAAAAAATTCATTCCAGGTATCTGGGAATATTCAAAAATACCGGATACGGATGATCTTGAAAAAACAGCAGTTGTAAGGGTAAAGATTGAAAAATTCTCAATGAAGGTGAGGGAAGGGGATCCGAATGAAAAGGAAAAATATGACAATCTCTGGTCAGGGGTTATTGAAATAAAATACAACTACGTTTACAATGGTGAAATTAATGAATTACCGGATTTTCTAAAATCTTTTGTAAAATTTGAAAAAAATTAGAATTTTCCATAAAAACTTTATTTTACTTTTACATTTTTGGTAATCAATGGAAATAGGTTTAATATTTGCATTTCTCACAATGCTCTCCTTTGGACTTTCTCCTTTATTTTATAAATATGCAACAAACAGTGGTATAAATCCATTTGTAATTAACTGGATGAGATCAATTGGTGCTCTTTTTCTAACATTAATACTTCTTCCAATTTTTTTACCTTTTTCATTTCCTAATATTTATGCATGGATCCTTGTTATATTAATATCAATAGCAGGTCCATTTCTGGGCGATACAATTTACATGACATCCATGAAATACATAGATCTATCATACGCATCCCCTTTGAGTTCAACATATCCCCTATTTCTTATTAGTATTTTCAATAATTTTCTCATCACAGATACCTGGAATACTTGAAATAACAGGATCCCTTCTTGTTATATCCGGTATCTTTGTTTCACAGGTAAAGAGGGAAAAAATTTCAAAAACTGGCTTTACACTGGCTTTAATTGCCGCGCTTTTGTATGCTATTGCAATATATTTGATAGGAATTGCCTTAAACATAATTAATGCATATTTATTGACAATATTGAGGATTCTTTTTACAATTATATTCCTTACCCCATTAACTGTAAATAAAAATATACCAAAGAGTCCGAAGTTATGGTTACTTCTTTCCATTGGTGGATTTTTTGGAATTGGCATTAGTTATGTTTTCATGTTACTTGCAATACTGGATATTGGAGTTGTTATTACGGGAATAATTTCATCAGCATCACCAATGATAACAATTATACTAAGCATTTTAATTTTCAGGGAATCGAGGGAAATAAAAAAACTGGTGGGAATTGTTTTGATTATGTCAGGGCTGTTAATTCTTTCTATTTAATTGATTTTTCATAAAAAATAAATCAATCTGAATTTTTCATAATGGTTTATAGGTCACATAATGGTTTATATCAACATTTATTCCTATTTTTATAAGATCATTGAAGAACTTTAGATGTATTGGAAGTGTTTCTTTAAAATTTATGGAATGATAAACCCTTTTTCCCTTATCCCTTTTTCCATCAAGGTAAATAACAGTCAATGCACTTTCATAAAGATTTTTTAAGAATTCAGAATATGCATTTTGTGAAACATCACCAAAGTACCTTATAGCCTCAACGCCAACAAGCTTTAATTCATTTCCATCAAGAAATGGCCATTTAACCGATTCACTTTTAATTGATGGTATAGGGCCATCATATTCAACAGTATATTCCATAAGGAAAAGATCATCCATGTTGACATTATATTTTTTCAGGTAATATGAAACACTTTTTACTTCCGAAATTTCCTCAATCCTGAATGAATTTTCACCAACTATGTTTCTATAGGCATTGTTGAGATCAACAATTCTTTTGGTAACATTTTTCTTATCACTGTACTGTACGAGAAAATAAAATCTCTTTTTGTAGAAGATTGACATTGGAAATACAAGTGTATCTTTAATATTCAATAAACTTTTACTATTTTTAATTAAATTCTCGAATCTTTCATCGATATTGTGTAAAAATTTAATTTCCAGTTTTAATTTTTCACTGTCCTCTTTAAAATCAAAATTTCTTGATGTTAATTCATACTTCAAGGGAACATAATTTTCATTCGATTTCAGAACGGTTAAATATAAAGAACCATTCTCAGGTATGTATCTTAGAACGTTTCCATCCTTTAGTATTTTTGATAGAAATGGTGCATTGAATGAATTAACATCCATGGAAAATATCATCTGGTCTTGAAAAACTTTGAGGTTCAGTGCATTCTTTTCAAAATCATCAAGTTCCATGATTTAATATCTTTCTCCCCTATATTTATTTTTTCAGCATGGTTTTAAATATTGAATTGGATTAATTATATGGAGATGATGTTATGATACCGCAGCCAAATATTGTTCCGACAGAACCGGAGGTTGTTGAATTTGAGGTTGTTGAGGAACCAAAATGGATAACAATCAAACTTAAGGATGGATCCATACTGGAATTGAAAAATGAAATAACAGCTGTCATAAAAATAGGATACGATATGAACACAGGAATACCAATTTACAATGTTCAATCAACAGGAACATTGAGGGTGAAATACATACCAAAGGAACAGATAAAGAAGGTACAGAGACAAAACCCCACAGGATATCAATAAAATTCAATATTTATTTTTTAAATAAAAATTAAAAAAAATTAAGGATTTTCATTTATTCCCTTATTGTAGGGCAATATTAGTTTTTCCGTTCTTGCAGATTCTTCCCAGTATTTCCATTCTTCTTCCACAGACCTATCAATCAGATCCATTTCCTCCTGTGTCAGGTGTGAGAACCTTCCCTGCCTTCTCAGGTATTCGCTTACATGTTTCCTTGGGTTCGGTTTGAAGTTAAGTTTGAATTTTCCATTGTCCAGTTCCCATAGAACCCACAGACCGGTTTCCACGGCCAGTCTTGAAAGGTTCGGTGTATCATATTCAGCCGTGTACCATCCCTTTGGGCATGGTGTTAATAGATGGATTAAAGATGGTCCACCAGATTTAAGTGCTTTCTGTACCTTTACCATGAAATCCAGTGGGGGCCATAGTGTTGCAGTTGCCACATACTTAACATTCTCATGCGCTGCAGCAACCAGGGCTACATTCTTCTTGTACCTTTCATTTCCTATTTTTTTAACCTTACCAGCAGGTGTGAATGTTGTTGTTGCACCCCATGGTGTTGTACTTGAAGCCTGTATGCCTGTGTTTGCATAGGATTCGTTATCATAAACAATGTAGAGCAACCTTGGATAATCGTAACTGAGACCCATGGATAGACCGGATAGACCTATATCAGCCATTGCACCGTCCCCGCCAAAAACTATAACATTCACCTCCTCCAATTTTCTTTTCCCCTTTTTCATTAATGACCTGAGTGCTGCTGCAGTGCCCACACCTGCAGCACCACCACCTCCAAGCTGTGTATGGTACCATGGTACGGCGTATGGTGATGTTAAAAACTGGTGTGCATTTGCAACATACATGCATCCTGTCGGGCCTATGAATATTGTGTTTGGCCCGGATGCTTTAGAAGCAAGCCTGTATGCAAGTGCAGGTCCGCAACCCGCACAAGTTCTGTGTCCTGATGTGTAATAATCCTCTGGAGGTATTTCCTTAATGTTCTTTATTTCAATCATATATCTTCACCCCTTAATGTAAGCCAGTGTACTTTCTTCTCAACCCTATTTTTTTCACCCGCCTCCATTACCTTTTTTGCAACCTCATTGAAATGATTCACCTTTGGCTCTCTTCCTCCAAGGAAAAGGAAATCCTGCAATAAAGGTCTGGATCCCGCCTCATAGAGTGTTGCTGCCACCTCGTGGTAAAGTGAACCTGTATAGTATGGTGATCCAAAGGAATAACCGAATTCAACAATACCCACACTCTTGACACCATCAAGAATATTTAGAAGTTCCTCTGCCGGGAAGGGTCTTATGTACCTTAATCTTACTGTTCCTATTTTTACACCTTCATTCCTCAATCTCTCGGCAACAAGATCAATATCCTTCATGTATGCACCCATGCCGACGATTGCATAATCCGCATTCTCCATATTTTTTGTCTCTATGAATGGAGGGTATGTCCTTCCGGTATAATTTGAATAATCCTTCCATGCTTCAACTATAACATCCTTTGCCCTTTTCATTGAAACATCAATCAACTTTCTCTCCTCAGGTCCTATCAATGATGGTGCAATATGCATTGCCTTGCTTACAGGTCCATCAAGAGGATCTATTCTGTGCAGGGGTCTGTATGGTGGGAGAAAATTTGTAACCTGTTCCTTTGTTGGTGGATATACCGGTGTTGCAATATGTGTTATTACAGCACCATCCACTGTTACAAAATGTGGCAATGATACTCTTGGATCCTCAGCAACCCTGTAGGCAACAACGGTCATATCCGTTGCTTCCTGTACGCTTCTTGGCCAGGAAATGATCCATCCATAATCCCTGAACATAAGCGGATCGCTCCATTCCATTCCAAAGTTCCCTGGATCATCAAGAGCCCTTGTTCCAATCACACCCACTATAGGTACCTGGCTTAATCCCGCAACAGTTATCGCCTCAGCTGCATATGCAAGACCAACACCGCTGCTTGCAACAAAAACCCTTGCTCCTGTTGCGCATGCATGTTTAACAACTTCAAACTGACTGTGTTCAGAATCTGCAACGATCAATTCAGCGTTAAACTCACCATCAGCTAGCATTGATGCAAGTGCATTCAATATTCCTGTGGCTGGTCTTATCGGGTATGCTGCAATCACATCCACATCCGCAACCTTAACGGCCTCAGCAATTGCTCTTGCTCCGTTCCATACCTTCATTTTAGGTTTTTCAACACTTATTGCTTTTGGCATATTTTCCACCTCTCAGAATCCATATTCACGCGTCTCAACTCTTATTGCAGGTGTTTCTTCATCCTTAAGCCCTTCAAGATATTCAAGCTCAGGAACCATTGTTATTGCCTTTGTTGGGCATACAACAGCACATGTTGCACACCCTTTGCAGTAGGAATAGTCAACCTTTATTGGACTGAAATCTATGGCACCATCCGGGCAGTATAGATGGCAGAGTTTACAATCAATGCACTTTTTCAAATCTATCACAGGCCTAGTGAACCTCCAGGGTGTTGTGAAGCCAACATTTCTCTTCCCCTTTTCCGGTCCAAATTCAATCAGACCGGGAACAAGAACCTCCCACCTTGGCATTGCGGAAATTCTTTCAGAATAACTTTTTGCGTTTGCGGCAGCATACTGGTATTGATAGTATTCCTTCTGTGTCATGGGTTTACCTGTAAATTCCGGTAAAATCACTTTTTCTTTCTTTTTATTGAACATTTCAGTTTCCTCTGCCTTTATGTTAACATCCATAACTTTTGCATTTTCATATCCTTTTTTAACCGAATCACTTTTATCCTCTTTTCCCAGCATTTCGAGTGCTTTTAAAACATCATCAATTGAGATCTTTTTCCATCCCTTTGCAAGTGCACCAAGTAAAGGAAAAGCAATACTTGAATCAATTTTTCCGGCACTTACTGTAACAACTTTACCTTTCCAGTCCTGTGAGAGGTTGTATTTTTTCACAAGTTTCACAACATCCTCCGGTTTTAATGAAGTGTTAACAACAAGCACAGCATCCTTTTTTGCACCATCAAAAAGTAGTGCCCTCTGTGATGTTTTTTCAACAAGAAGGTTGGAAGAAAATAGTATAATTGCATTCCACAGTTCTCCCTCAGGCTCAACCTCCTCGTGCAAAAGTACCGGAACGTCCGGATTTCCGAATACAGTGTAGAACATCATTGGTAAATAGTTTCTTTCAGGGCTATCATCGTATCTCATGTAATAGTAGGATTCTATACCTTTCACAACACCTACCTGCGCAAGTATGGAATGGAAAGCTGTCATATCCCCTGTATGTATCACGCCAAGTCCATGACCAACAACCCAGTCAAGGTATTCGTATTCTCCATGGGAAACACTTGAAAAAGATCCTCTTTTATCAACATTCTTTTTCCCTGGCATTTTTATCACTGTTTTCCTTATGCTATATTGTTTAATTAATTTTTATTAAAACAGGTTCAAATTCTCATAAAAATTTCAGAAGAAGTGCCGTGGGCCGGGATTGAACCGGCGGCCTCCAGATCTTCAGTCTGGCGCTCTCCCAGCTGAGCTACCACGGCTCATGGGGTAATTGTTTAAATTCTAAATAAAACTTTTGATTATAACTATGTAGTTTTTGTTGAATTTTTTTATTATTAACTTTATATCGGGTTTTTCAAGGTTTACAATTTTCTCCGGCATTTCTTTTTTTATTATATCCCCTATAATTCTATTGTATTCCATACTGTTTTGCATTTTTGACCTTACGGCAAAGCTTTCAAATTCAAATTTTTTTAATATTTCAGGAATTTCCTTAAAATCCTTAATAACATAGCATTTTTCTCCACCATCTATTTTTCCATCATAGAATATTAAAAGATCCTTTTCACTTTCCCTGTATATGAATTCACCATCGTTCTCAATAAACCTTTTAACAATACTTTTTAGAAAATTGTTTTTTGAATTTTTGTCTTTAAACTCAAAATATTTCGTTTCCATTAATTTCACCTTATATGGCCAAGGGTAAATGATCCCATTATTATACCACTTTTTGATGGATTTATTTCTATCCATGACCTGCTCTGTACCTCCGTAATACCCTTAACTGTAAGATACACCTTGCCCATTTCAGACTTGAACTCTATCTCACCATCCATGGTTGATGATACCATCTGAAGTGCATTTTCACTTACCACACCCTTCTCCAAAAGGTAAAGTGATACTGCCCTGTCCCTTTTCCTCTTTGTTGTGAATGATTGCAGAAATCTTATTGTGATCTGTTGATCAAGAAAAACAACAATGTTTGTAAGACTCAGGAATGCAACCCTGTAATAGGGATAACTCTTTTTAAATTCTTCAGCTATTCTATCCACATTTTCTAATATGGAATTAACATCTGTCTGCGAATCAACATAAATAACGTTTGGAAGCGTTGTTTTATCACCTATGGATCTTGAATATGCATCTATGTATTTAACCAATCCCTTTTCCTCATAACTATCCCATGTAGGAAGGACAAACTTCACATCCTCTTTGAATATTTCCAGTGTTTTATCAACAAGTATAACAATTGATGGTATGCCCTTCCTCAATCCCTCAGCAAGGAATGAATAAATAAGTATTTCCTTTCCTGTGTACGCCGGTCCATATATGAGAACATTGGATCCTAAAGGAAAACCTCCGTAAAGAAGATCATCAAGCCTTCTTGTTCCAGTTTTTACCTTTTCCTGGCCTATTTCAGCCTTTATTTCATCCATGGCAAGTGAAACCTCTTCGTCTATCAATCCCTTCTCCTTTGCCTTCAATTCCTTCTCCTTCATTTCAAGGTATTTTTCTTTTTCCTTCAATTCAAGTTCCTTCTTTTTTACAAGTTCCTCCAGATCCCTTAATTTATGCTCCTCCTCCAACTTTTTCAGTTCCTCAAGTTCAAGTTTCTGTGCTTCAAGTTCCTTAAGCTGTTCCTGAAGCTTTGCCTCCCTGTACATCAGATCCTGTTCCCTTCTTGCAAACTCCTCCTCTTTGAACTTGATCTTTTCCTGTAGATCCTTGAGTGTTTTGTCCATTATTTCAATCTGAGATTTCAGTGATCTGTTTTCAGCCTTCAATCTTTCAAGTTCACCGGCATCAACAACATTTTCAGGCAATTTTCCTGTCCTTGAAATGGTGTTAAGAACATCCTGAAGCCTCTGTATTTCCTCCCTTAATTTTGAATTCTCATCCTTCAGTATTTCAATCTCAACAGGATTTACATTTTCAATTTTTGTTTTGTTCAATGCACCCTCCTTTATCTCAATGTCCCTCATGGCCCTCTCGAGCATGAGTTCCTGTTCCCTTAACTTCATCTCGTACTCCGCAATATTTTTAATTTTTTCATCCTGTGTATTAAGCCAGCTTTCCCAGATCTTTTTCTGTAGATCAATTCTTTTCTGCAGGTTTTCAACATCAAGTTTGAGTTCCCTGTTTTCATCAACAATCTTTTTTATATTTTCAACTATATTTGAACCATCCTGTATTTCAAGTATTTTCTTTATATTTTCTATTTCATTTTTATATTTTTCATTCTCACTTTTCAATCTTAATAATTCATCATTCAGATTTTTTATTTCATTTGAAAGTGCAACGATCTTTTTTACAATTATTGAATTGGGACCAAAATCCTTTTTCTCAAACATTTCATCAATGCTTTTTTTAAGGTTTTCCAGCTCCTCCCTCTGTTCCTTTATTTCATTCTCCTTTTTAAGAACATAGCTGTAGAGCAATTTTTCATTTTCCTTCAATGTTTGATAATCAGGGGAAGTATTTTCAATACCTTTTTTTTCTTCACCCAGCATTTGTTCAAGTGAATCTATTTCCTTAACGAGATTTTCATAACTTTTTTCAAAATCATCAAGTATTATGTTTTCCAGAATGGCTTTCTCAACCAATTGATTATATTCTTCCCTTGTGAACTTTCTTCCGCACTTTTTACACGTTAAATTATTTTCGTCTATTTCTCCACCACAATCCGGACAGTTTACCATTTTACTTTGATGCAATTCTCAGTATGTTGTTTCCTCTAACTATCACTATACCAAGTTTTCTTACAGAATCATTTATTTTTTCTTCACTGTCATTTATTATAAGGTTCATGTACTCATCGTATCCAATCAGCACACCCTCTATTATTCTGTTATCCTTCATAAGCATGGATATTCTCTTGTTCAGAAATTCCTCAATAACCTTTATAGGCATTGTCATATTTTTTCACCTCAGTTGTTGTGGAAAGGTCTTGCATCATCGTCAATTTCATCATCCTCATCAAACATTATCTGGACAATGTCCCTCATGAGCGATTTAAGCTCCTCAACTTCCTTTCTTAACTTTTCAATTTCACCGGAAAGTTTTTCATAATCCTTATTCTTTTTCATTCTTATACATCCTCTCTATAGGTTCATTTTTTACCTTTATTTTAATGTTTCCATAGTCGCTGGCGATTTTTCTTATTTCAGTTCTTTCACATCTTTCACAGTAAAGCGTATCATTTTTTCTCACAAGGGGAGATCTGCATTTCATGCATAGAGCCTTTACTACACCCAGGTTAGGTTGATTTGTTGTTAATTGAAGTGAAGGCTTTGCCCTTATTACCTTTGCCCTCACAATATCCCCTATCCTGAATGCCTTTCCTATTTCATCTATGTATTTGTTCGATACTTTTGAAATATGTATTATTCCATCCTGTTTACTACCAACGATTTCCCTTTCAACCCCCTCTATGGAAATTACAGTTACAAGGGCAAAGTCCTCAAAAAGATCCTGAACAACACCATAAACAATGTCTCCAACCTTCAGCTCTGGAAGATCGTTCACAGGTTTTACATTAACAGTCATATTCTTTTTATCGAATTCCGTAATGCCCAGTGTTTTGGAATAGATTCTTCCATTTTCCTCAAACACATTTTTTCCCGGTGCCCATTCCTCTATTGTACATATCATTTCTCCTGGAAGGACAATCCTGTTCATTTCATCACCCTTAACACATACAGTCTTACATCAATGCTTTTCATTTCCTTTCTATGAAACTTGAAGGTATAAGGTAAATTCAATTTATAATCTTTTTCATAAACAATGGAAAATTTTTCTCCAACCTTTTTAATTAAATATTCTCTAGCATTTTTACTGTGTAACATGTAAATGTTATTTGATATTTCCATTGCCTTTTCAATAAATACACTGTCTGAAAAAGGAATCTGGTAACCGAATGGAGGATTCATAATTACAGTATGAACATTAATTTTGAAATCCCTCACATCCATCCTTTTAAATTCAATTTCAACATTAAACTTCTCAGCATTTTTTGTGGCAATGTCTATCGCATCCTGATCTATATCAATGGCATATACATTCTTCGCACCCAGTAATTTCGCACCTATTGCAAAAATGCCATTACCTGTACCAAAATCCGCAACATCCATTCCTTTTATGTCATTGTAGGCTAAAATCAAAATATCTGCCGCTATACCGGGATCTGTCTGATACTGTTCAAGGAGTACCTTTGGTTTTTCCAGCTTATCAAGTTTTGAAAGCAATATTTCAAGATCCCTTTTTTCCACAATTCAGGAATCAAAGAGTGATATTAACATTTTTGCCATATTCCTGCTATCCCTTTCGTTCATTCCCTTGGTTGAAAGTATTTTCTTTATTTCCTTGTATGCCCTCTGCCATTTCCATGTACTTCTTATGTAATACGTTCTTATAATTACATCAAGTAAATCGTTCTCTATATCCATGTTGTAGTACTCCCTGAACCTTTCCTTCCAGATTTTGTAAAGAAAATTTGGAATCACAAGTGGTTCAATTGATGATCTTTCGTATGATTTCTTCACAGTTATCTCCCCATAGCATGGAATTATAAATAATTTTATTAATAAAATAACGAATTTGGAGTTAGTTTATTTTGTATTCATAATATTTTTTAATTTTTTAAAATCCGGAAAAAATTAAATCAATAATTAATATTATTGCAATCATGAAATGGATAGGGGAAATTCAGAAGGAAGGAGTAAAACTATCGATTTCCGTTGACAGGGAAATATACAGGGGAAGGTCAAGGTTCCAGAGAATAGACGTTGTTGAGAACAGAACCATGGGAAGGGTGCTTTTCCTTGATAAAACATTCCAGCTTACGGAAAGGGACGAGTTCATTTACCATGAAATGCTTGCCCACGTACCATTATTTTCAATTGAAAATCCTGAAAATGTTCTGATAATAGGTGGGGGTGATGGAGGTCTTGCAAGGGAGTGTCTAAAACATAACATTAAAAGGTTGGACCTTGTTGAAATTGATGAAAAGGTTATAGAAATATCAAAAAAGTATTTTCCAACATTGAACGTATCATTTAATGACAAAAGAATGAATGTTATCGTTGATGACGGTTATGAGTATATAAAAAGAGTGGATAAGAAATACGATGCAATACTTGTTGATTCCACGGATCCTGTCGGCCCGGCAAGGGTTCTCTTCAATGAGGAATTTTATTCCCTTGTATTAAAAAGATTGAATGAAAATGGAATATTTGCAACACAGAGCGGATCACCATTCTTTTACCCTGAGCATCTAAAAATGGCATATGACAACCTTAAAAAAATATTCAGGTATGTTAAGGTCTATACAGCATTTATACCCACATATCCCTCATCATTCTGGTCATTTACACTTGCATCCATGAATGAAATAGTCAGAAGAAGGGAAAGGAATTTCGAAACAATGTACTACAATGAAGATATTCATGATCATCCATACATACCAAACTTTTTGAAAAAATTGGTTCAATGAACCTTCCATTCCCTCTTTTTTTCCTCAAGCATTTCCCTGTACCTGGGACCAAGTTTATCCGCAAGTATTTCAAGATCCTTAAGCTTTTTAACAAATTTTGCCTTACTATCTGAATTTAAGTATTCCTTGAATTCTTTTCTTTTTTTAAGAATATCATAGATGTAGAAAAGAGATACAAAAAATGCAATAATGGATAATCCGAAGACCCAGTAAATCCAGTTACCAAGGAAATTGTTGAATCCCTGAACGAATTTTGGTGAATCCTGTGGCATGAAGAGACCATAGAATGTAAATAGCAGAATTATGAAAGATCCGGCAAGACCAAACAAACTTATGTATATGTAATATTCCCTCAGAGATCTGAACATCACTGTGTGTAATGTTTTTCTTCTATTTTATGTTTTTCAGTCCATTTAAAAAATTTTCCCATGCCTTTCTTCTGTGTGAAAAATTATTTTTTTCATCAATATCCATCTGTGCGAATGTTTTGTTTGATCCTTCAGGTACAAATATTGGATCGTAACCGAAACCGTTTTTTCCCTTTTCTTCAAAAGAAATTTTTCCCATTACTGATCCTGAAAAAATATGTATTGATCCATCATAGTATCCTATCACAGCCCTGAATTCCGCATCCCTGTTATTTTTATTTTCCATAAGTTTAAGTATTCCCCTGTTACCAATTTTTTTGTGAACATATGAGGAATATGGTCCCGGAAAACCATTAAGGGTTTTAATGAAAAGCCCTGCATCCTCAATGAAAAATGGTTTCTCAATCCTATCAATTAAATAATTTATTGAAAATTTCACAATTTCCTCAAGTTCATCAGCCTGTATCTCAGGATACTCCAGATTTATCCACTCTATTTCAATATTTTCCCTCTCAAACAATTCTCTGTACTCCATATACTTATTTTTGTTGTGTGTAACAATCCTCATGAATACCTTCTCCTCCTTTCTATTTCCCCCATCTTTTCAATGACCAGATCCGCATTTTCATAATTTTTTCTGTAACTTTCAATTATTTTATCGAAATATTTCATATGATCGTAGTGTGAACTTTTAAAAGATTCTTTTAATAGATGAAGATCATCGCCCTTGTATTCCAATTCGTTTCCAAATTCACCCATGGAAAAATCTATGAGATATATTTTACCCTGACTGTATATTATATTGCTTGTTGTCATGTCCCCATGGGTAATACCATTGGCATGGAGAATTGCAAGATACCTTCCAATTTCCCTTGAAACAAAATCTTTTTCATCATCATTGAGGGAATTGAATATTTCCCTCAGGTTTTTTCCATCAATAAACTCCATTTCAACAGTGAAATTTTCAAGATCAATATCAAAAATGTGTGGAACGTTTATTCCGAGAGCCCTTGCATCGTGCATCAATTTTGCTTCCCTTTTTGTCCTTTCCCTTCTGAGTGATACATCAAGATCATCAACACGGTATTCCTTTTTTATTCTAACCTTTCTAATTGAAGGAAAGCCCAGAAAATTTGATTTTTCCATTAAAGCTTCAGCGCCTGGTTTATCAGGATATTCTTTGTAATGAACCTTTTCCTTTACCCAGGTTGCATCTATGGAATCTGCCCTGAATTTCTGATCAACAAAGGTATCCTCTATACCCATCCTTATACCATTTTTATACATTAAGTAACCAAGATATGCTATCATGGCACCATTATCAACACACAGATCAGGGGGAGGAACATGTATGCTTGCACCCCTTTCTTTTCCCATAATTTCCATCATTTCCCTCAGTCTTTTGTTTCTTGCAACACCACCGGCAAGAAGAATCTCATCTTTGTGGAGATGTGCGAGAGCTCTTTCGCTCACCTCCGTTAACATGGCAAAAACGGTTTCCTGAAGGGAATAGGCTAGATCCTCAAGCGTTGCACCATTCTTTTTCAGATTCAATGCAGCCGTAAGTATTCCTGAGAATGATAGATCCAGACCTCTTATTGAATAGGGTAGTTTATGGTAAACTTTACCCTTTTTTGCAAGTTCTTCAATCTTTGGCCCGCCTGGAAATGGTATGCCGAATTCCCTTGCAAATTTATCCAGAAGGTTGCCAACACCAATATCAAGTGTTTCACCAAAAACCCTGTATCTGCCACCCGAATAGGAAATTATCTGTGTGTTTCCACCCGAAACGTATGTCATGACTGGATCCTCTGCACCGGTTGTCAATTTTCCTATTTCAAGATGGGCAATACTGTGGTTTACACCAATTATTGGTTTATTCAATTTTAAGGAAATTGTCCTTGCTGCCGTTGCAACAGTTCTCAGGCATGGGCCAAGCCCGGGTCCCTTTGAGAATGAAACAAGGTCTATATCCCTGATATCAATTTTTGCAGTATTTAATGCATTCTTCAAAATTTCAGTGAAGTTTTCAGAATGATGTATAGCTGCCTCCCTTGGATGAATGCCCCCTTCCTTCGGAACGTATGTTTTCATTACGTTTGCAAGTATTTTCTCATCTTCAATTATTCCAATTCCAAGCGTATGTGCCGTTCCTTCAATTCCAAGGACTATCATTCAAACACCTGTTAAGGTAAATCATTCCATTTAGATATTATTTTTTTGGGATCCATAAGGTATTTTTCCATCAGAATTTTTTCAACATCAATTTCAAAGTAGTTTGAAATTGATAGAAGAATGAACAAAACATCTGAAATTTCTTCCCCAATGTTTTCTTTTTTCCTAATTGCCTTTGATAGCTCTCCAACCTCCTCCATCAATACACTTAGAAGAAATATGGGCCCTGATTTTTTATCAATTTCACCGTAGAATTCATTAATTTTTTCCATTATTTCTTTTAGTTCCATAATCCTTTTAATTTAAAATTGACTAAAAAACTTTATTATCAATACTGATTCTTTTTTAACCATGGATGAATTGATGGAAATAATAAATGATCGATCATCAGGATCTGAAAAATTGACACAGAGGGTTCTTTCATTTGTCAAGAATTGTTATGAAAATGGAAAGGATTGGAAAAGGTATAAGGATGAAATAATAAATGCGCATCCTGAAATGGTTCAGTTAAAAAATGTTCTTGATATTGTAGAATTTTTTGGTGAAGAATATATTGATAATATTAGTTCAAAAATAAATGAATTGAAAATGAGTGCAATAAAAAATTCAAGAAAATTATTCAGGGATGAAATAAGATTATTGACAATAAGTTACAGTTCACTTGTGTATGGATCAATAATGGAGAACATGGATAAAATAATACAGGTGAATGTTCTGGAATCAGGGCCAGGATATGAGGGCATAACCCTTCAAAAGGATTTGGGTAAAAAAGTTATAAAAACAAAGCTTTTCGATGATTCACAGATTTATCATGCTTTGAATGACAGTGATTTTGTTCTTGCTGGATTTGATGCCATTTTATTTGATTTAAGCATAATTAACAAGGTGGGAACATTTCCACTTGCATCATCATCAAAATTTCTTGGAATTCCCTTCTATACAATAGGCACATCAATTAAATATACTGATTTGAAAATAAATTTTAAAAGGTACGATGAAAAATTCCTTTTTGATCTAACTCCCTCAAAACTTATTTCTGGATTTATTCTTGACCTTGGATTTTTTGGAAGAGGGAAATTTTCTTACCTTTCTGGGATCCTTTCCGGAAAGGATTTCCTCAAGAATATTTTCATAGATGGGAAATAGATCCTCAACACTCCTTGCACTTTTTAAAAACCTCTGGAAACTCTCCCTTGAATCAAGAATACATTGAACACCCAGTGCGGAAAGGTTTTTAAAAATTTCCTTTGTAAGAATATTTCCCCTTTCATCCCAATCAAACAAAAGTATTACCTTTCTATATTTTTGTGCAATAAGCTCCGAAAACAATGGTATTGAATAACCGAAGTTGAAAATTATTATTTCTCCATCTATTCCCATTTTTTTCAGTGCAAAATAATCCCTTTTTCCTTCAACTATTATTGGCGCATCCTTATTAAGATCCTTCAGTCTTTCAACATTTTCTAAAAATTCTTCCGCATTCATTTCAATCCCATTAATAGAATCATTCTTTCACTTTTAACAGGATCAAATTTATCAAAGCTGTAGGATCCATAAACATTATCTATTTTTAGTCCGCTATCCTTTGCAATTTCCTCCATGTCATCGTAGCTAACCGGATAGAGTGTTAGAACTGCACTTTCCCTTCTTAATTTTCCCTCCTCAATTATATCGTAAATGTATGTAAGAAATAATGTTTTCATGTCTTCAGAAAATTCAGGGACAAAGAACCTCCATATTTCAAGATCCTTACTCATTTTATGATCACCAAGGTAAACAACATTCTCAACAAACTCCGGTGGTAAAACGGTATCAATTATAATTTTTCCATTTTCCGTAAGATTTTTCTTAATTTTTTTTAGCAAAATTTTTTTCTCCCTGTTGTTGAAAAGCAGAATTGAATTAAGTGCTATAATAATAAAATCGAACTTTCCATCAATATCGGATTTTAAAACATCTCCCTGGATGAATTTGACATTTTTTCCTGAACTTTTCCTTTTTGCCTGTTCAAGCATTCTTTCATCAATGTCTACACAAACAATTTCTTCCGCATTTTTAAGATTGAGACAGACCCTGCCAGTACCGCACATCAGTTCAAGTACCCTGCCTTTTTTTATTAATCTATTATACATGTGAATGTCCTGAACATAGTCTCCATAAAGAAAATCGTAATATTTCCATTCTATATCGTATATGTTCATTTTATCTTGTATCCTATTTTTCTCAGAAATTCCTTCCTTTCCTTTTTATCCTCATCGTTCTCCACACCAAGTGGTTTGTAACCATCCATGATACCTATTACACCTGCACTTTCATTATCCTCAGCCACTATTATTTTCAAGGGGTTTGCAGTTGCCGCAAATATTTCCGTTATTTCCTGGACATTCTTTAAACTGTTCAGTACATTTATTGGGTAAGCATTTTTTATCAAAATTATGAAAAAATGGCCTGCGGAAACATTCAATGCATTTTTTATTGCAAATTCCGTTAATTCTGGATCATTTCCCTCATACCTAACAAGCCTTTTTCCTGATGCTTCATTGAATGCAATTCCGAATTTTATTCCAGGTGATGATGTAATGAGGCATTCATAAATATCTTCAGCACTTTTTATAAAATGCGTCTGTCCGACTATAACATTCACATCTTCGGAAGGTTTTTCAATCTCCACTATCCTTATGTTCATCAGAATAAAAAATTACAAAAAAATATTTAACATTGTCGAAATTATTTTTTTAAAATTCTATGGTAAAATTTATATTTAAGATTGATTTATTTATAATCATGGTGAACATTGTAGTGATACATACATGGGAGGATGCGCAGAAGGAGAAGGTTTTTGAATTTGCAAACAGGGTTGTTACAATGGTAAAGGAGAAAAAGCTCCCAAAAACTGTGAAATTGATAAGCATAGATCTTGCAGAAAATAAGAATGTTGCTGTGTGCCATTGGGAAGCGGAATCACTTGATCAGTTGATGCAGCTCGCCTCACAGCTTAGTCCAACATGGAAGATTGATGCATTCACAGTTAAAAACTTTTATAAAAAAGGCCTTCTCTAAACTTTTTTATTTTTTTGGTGAAACTTAAATATCATTTTTCAATATTGATTTAAAGCGGAGGTTACCGAGCCTGGCCAAAGGTGGTGGATTTAGGGTCCACTTCCATAGGGATTCGGGAGTTCAAATCTCCCCCTCCGCATTGAATTAAAAAAATCATAAAGATTTATATTTACATTTTCGTTATCCAGAAAGATGTCAGAATTTGATGCAATTGTTGTTGGAGCTGGAAATGCTGGTTCAGCAGCTGCCTATGTAATGGCAAAGAATGGTTTGAATGTTCTTCTTGTTGATCGTGCTGACCCTCCAGGGACAAAGAACCTATCGGGTGGTGTTCTTTGGGGCAATGATCTTGCACAGATCATCCCAAACTGGGCAAAGGAAGCGCCTGTTGAAAGATACATTACAAACAAAAAAATCGGTTTTCTAACGGAAGAGTCCTCAACATACATAGATTTCAGAACAAAATTTTTTGAAAAGGAAAAGGTTGCACATTCCCTGCTCAGGGCAAAGTTTGATCCATGGTTTGCAAAAAAGGCGAGGGAAGCAGGAGCCCTTGTAATACCCGGAATTACTGTTGAAAAATTAGTTTTCAAGGATAAGAAGGTTATTGGTATTGAGCAGGGTGGGGATGTGATCACAGGTGATGTAGTCCTTCTTGCTGATGGTATAAACTCAAGGCTTTCAATAGAGGCAGGGATAAGAAGGCCCATGAGGGATGAGGATGTATCACTTGGTATAAAGGAAATAATTAAGTTGAGTCCACAGAAAATAGAGGATCGTTTTAATCTAAAGAATGGAGAGGGTACAGCAATTGAATACCTTCTGGGCTTTGCAAAGGATTTAAGGGCAGCGGGATTCCTTTACACAAACAAGGATTCAATATCACTTGGAGTAGTAATTCCCCTTGAAGCCCTTAGAAAAAAAGGAGATTATCAGGCATACGATTTAATTGAAATTTTCAAGGAACATCCATCCATACAGCCTCTCATAGATGGGGGAAAGCCCGCAGAATATGGTGCACATTTGATTCCTGAATGCGGGCTAAATCTTACGGAAAGGATATATGGTGATGGTTACCTTTTACTTGGGGATGCCGCAGGATTTGCATTCAGTAACGGTCTTGTTCTGCAGGGTATGAACTATGCTATTGTATCAGGAATAAAGGCCGCAGAAACAGTTATAGAGGCAAAGAAAAAGAACAATTTCTCATCATCCATGCTTTCACTTTATGAAACAAAGCTCAATGAAACTTATGTTTTAAAGGATATGAGAAGGTACAGGAGTATAAGGCAGGTTCTGACTGATCCTTACATTTATGAAGTTTTCCCTGCTTTACTTGAAGGAACTCTCCTCGAAATATACTGGGAGAGGGGATTACCTAAGAAGAAGGTCAGTGAGGCTTTTTCAGCCTGTACAAGGACAATCGGTACAGGATATGGAGAAATGCTGACCAAATTGATTAACATATATAGGAGGTTGTGATCATGATGGATATAAAGGAAAGGTTGGGTTTGAACAAATATGATATTGATAAGGAATATGCACATATAACAATAAATGAGGAAATATGTGAAAAATGCCCGCACCATTTCTGTGTTCTTGCATGCCCTGCAAATTGCTACAACCTTATTAATGGAAAAATTGTTTTTAACTATGAAGATTGTGTTGAATGTGGAACCTGTTCAATTGCCTGCGACAGGGGTTCTGTTTCCTGGCACTATCCAAAATCAAACCATGGTATAATATATAAATATGGGTGATTTGAATGCTGAGGATAGCTGTAATGATAAAACAGGTTCCCGATAGTCAGGATATTACAATAGATCCTGTAACAAAAACTTTAAACAGGGCAGAAGCAAGAAATGTTGTTAATCCACCGGATAAAAATGCCACTGAAGCTGCAATAAGGTTGAAGGAAAAGTATGGCGCATTTGTATCAATAATAAGCATGGGTCCTCCAATGGCTGAAAGTGCAATCCTTGAAATGATGGCCATGGGTGCAGATGAGGGTGTTCTCATAACCGATAGAGCATTTGCTGGAGCCGATACATTCCCAACATCCCTAACTCTTGCAAAAGCAGCGGAGGTACTTGGAAACTTTGATCTGATAATCTGTGGAGAGGAAACAACGGATTCATCCACGGGCCATGTCGGTCCAGGAATAGCTGAATTCCTTGATTTTGAACAGGCAACATACGTTAAGGATATTGATTACCAGGATCCCTACTTTATAGTGGAGAGAGAAATTGAGGGTGCAACGGAAACCCTGAAAATAAAAAAGCCATGTGTTGTTACAATAACATTAAATGCAAACAAGGTAAGGGAGCCAACGCTGAGGAAAAAGATAGATGCTTACAAAAAGGGTGTAAAAATCATGGATAATAAGGCACTTGGACTTGATCCAAACTGTGTAGGTTTGAAGGGCTCACCAACAATTGTAAAGGACATGAAAACTGTTGAGGAAATGCCAAGGAAAACAATCAAGATCGAGCCGAAGGAACTTGACAGGGTAGTTTATGTTCTAAAGGAAAGGGGGTTGCTGTAATGAAGAACCTTTGTGCAAAACCCACACCAAACCCTGAGGAATATAAGGATTTCTGGATATTCATTGAACAGAACGATGGAAAGCTTGCAAAGGTTTCACTTGAAATGGCTGGAATAGGAAGGATACTTGCAAACAAAGCTGGAGAAAAGCTTGTTGGTGTTTTACTTGCTGATGATGATGGTTATGAAATTGCAAAAGAAATGATTGAATATGGTGTTGATAAGGTTATTTTTGTTAAAGGCAAGGTTTACAGGCATTACAGAACAATACCATACAGGAATGCAATAATGGAACTTGTTAAGGAAAGGAAACCAAAGTATTTCATATTCGGTGCAACACATAATGGAAGGGATATTGCGCCAAGGATAGCTGTCTCAGCCATAACAGGATTAACGGCTGATTGTACCGAGCTTGATATAGATCCACAGAGTAAGCTCCTAATAGCAAGAAGGCCCGCCTTCGGCGGGACAATACTTGCTGATATACTCTGTAAAAACAACAGACCACAGATGGCATCTGCAAGACCTGGATCATTTCCACCAGCAAAGAGGGAACCCGGGAGGAAAGGGGAAATCGAAATAATTGAAAAGGATATTCCTGAGGATCAGGTAAACACAAAGGTAATAAAGGTTGAACCAAAGGAAGAGATAGATATAACAACAGCTGATGTAATTGTTGCTGGAGGAATGGGCCTGGGCAAAAAGGAGGGATTCAAACTCCTTGAGGAACTTGCAGCAGAGCTAAATGGAATTGTTGCGGCTTCAAGGCCCACTGTTGACATAGGCTGGATGACAAGGGACAGGCAGGTTGGGCAGACTGGAAAAACAGTTAGACCTAAACTCTACATTGCTGTTGGAATTTCCGGTGCTGTCCAGCATGTTGCTGGTATGAAATATTCAGAATTTGTTATTGCAATAAACAAGGATCCAAACGCACCAATATTCAAATATGCAGATATAGCACTGGTTGGAGACCTTTATGACATCGTACCAAGGCTCATCGAAACGATAAGGAAAAACAAAGGTCTTTCACTTGATCAGCTGAAGGAAAAACTCACAAAAGGTGAAAATCTTTACTGAAATCTTTCAATAAAATTTTTTTATTCGAATCCATTTTAACCCTATGCAGGTTAGAACAGTATGCCCTTACTGCGGGGTAGGTTGTAACGTTATTGTTAACACGGATGGTAAAAGAATAATAAATGTTGTACCATCAAAAAGGAATGATATAAATTATGGCACATTATGCATTAAAGGCTGGAAGGGTTTTAATTTTGTAAGTTCAAAAAAAAGGTTAAAAAATCCAATGAAAAGGAAGGAGAATGGATTCGTTGAAATTTCATGGGATGAAGCAATTGACATTGTTGTTAAAAACCTTAAAGAAATTAAGGAAAAATATGGTCCTGATTCATTAGCATTCCAGGCAAGTGCAAAGTGCACAAATGAGGACAATTATCTAATGCAGAAACTTGCAAGGCAGGTATTTGGAACAAACAATGTTGACCATTGTGCAAGAAGCTGTCATGCAAGTACAATAGAAGGTTTGATTTCCACATTCGGAAGCGGTGCCATGACAACATCAATAGCTGATATTGACAATGCTGAACTTTATTTTGTCATAGGATCAAACACAACGGAACAGCATCCAATTATAGGATCAAGGATAATAAAGAATGTTATGAATGGTAAAAAGCTCATTGTTGCCGATCCAAGGAATATTCAGTTAACAAACTATTCAACAGTGCATTTAAGGCATATGCCGGGGACGGATCTTGCCTTATTGAACACAATAGCAAACGTTATAGTTGAGAAAGGCCTTTATGATAAAAAATTCATAGAGGAAAGGACTGAAAATTTTGATGAATATTTGAAGGTCATAGATTTCTACGATCTTGACAGGGGTTCAAGGATAACGGGAGTTGATCCTGAACTTATAGAAAAGGCAAGCGTACTCTATGCCACGTCAAGATCCATAATCTTTTATGCAATGGGAATTACACAGCATTTTCAGGGAACACAGAATGTGCAGGCCATTGCCAATCTTGCCATGCTAACGGGAAATGTAGGAAAACCCGGAACGGGTGTTGCGCCATTGAGGGGACATAACAACGTTCAGGGTTCAAGCGATATGGGTGCTCTATGCGATTTCCTTCCAGGTTACAGGAGGGTATATGATGAGAATGGAAGAAGTGTATTTGAACAGGCATGGAACTGTAAATTACCATCCAATCCCGGTCTTTCTTTAACTGAAATGTTTCAGGCAGCATACGTTGGAAAAATAAAGGCCATGTATATAATGGGAGAGAATCCCTTGATATCCGAACCTGAAATAGAAATGATTGAAAAAGCATTAAAAAATCTTGAATTTCTCGTTGTTCAGGATATTTTTATGACGGAAACAGCATCCCTTGCACATATAATTTTACCCAGCAAAAGCTTTGCTGAAAAGATGGGGACATTCACAAACACGGAAAGGAGGATACAGCTTATAAGACCATTCCTTGATCCCCCTGGAAATGTGCTTGATGACTGGGAAATATTTCAGCTTATTGCAAGAAAGATGGGTTATGAATGGAATTATAGATCTTCTGAGGACATAATGGCTGAAATTTCAAAACTCGTTCCACAGTATAACGGAATAAATTATGATTGTCTTGGTGAAATTGGAATTCAATGGCCGGTTGTAAATTGTAAGGGAACGGAGATACTTCACAGGGAAAAGTTCACAAGGGGAAAGGGAAGGTTTATTCCAGCATACTGGGAAAGGCCATCAGATTTCCAGGATAGTGAATATCCATTCATTTTAACAACAGGAAGAATTTATTATCAATTCCATACGGGTACCATGACAAGGAAGGTAAACATACTTGAAAGGGAAGCACCATCACCTTTTGTTGAAATAAATCCGGAGGATGCAAAATCACTTGGAATAAGAAATGATGAATATGTTACATTAAAATCAAAATACGGTGAGGTGGATGTGCAGGCAAGGGTATCGGATATTGTCCCCAGGGGGGTTTTGTTCATGCCTTTCCATTACAGCGAATCACCTGTGAACAGGATCACAAATCCGCACATTGATCCTCAGGCGAAAATACCTGAATTGAAAGTAACCGCTGTGAAAATTATAAAGAAGGTGGTCCAATGATTTACAGGTTAAAAAAGGAAAATTTAAAAAAATACATTGAATGGTTAATAAAAAATTATGAAGTATGGGGACCCGCAAGGGTTCATGGAGAAACTGTTTTCAAAATCTTAAAGAATGGGGATGAATTTGTTGATGAAAGAACATTGCTTGGGCCAAAGGAAATTATTTATCCTGTGAATGAAAATATATTTTCAAATGATTATACAGAAGAAAGGGTTGTTATTGGTGTTAGAAGCTGTGATCTAAGGGCATATGCAATGCTTGATGATGTATTCCTTGGTGAATACAGGGATGAAAAATACGAAAAGAGAAGAAAAAACACATATTTCATTAATTTTGTATGCAAGGAACCGTGCCAATACGGTTTCTGCACAACATTTTACGGTCCAAGGCTAAAGGATCATTTCTACATGCAGTTCACAGACCTGGGCGAATATTATCTTGTTGAGGCAGTGGATAAAAAACTCATAAATGATCTTTTTGAAACTGCAGAAAATAGGGATCTGGAACTTGCTGAAAATGCTGAAAGGGAATTTTACAGAAAAATGGAGAGTTTGAATGTTGAAAATCTGTACAAAAAGCTTGACTGGAACAATCCATTGTGGAAGGAATTCTCAAATAGATGCATTTCATGCGGTGCATGTAACTATGCCTGTCCAACATGCTTCTGCTTTGATGTTTACGATGATGGTGATGAAAGGTACATGGAATGGGATTCCTGCATACTTTCAGGTTTCTCAAAGCTTGCGGGAAATGTGAACCCGAGGCCAACGCTTGATTTAAGGTTAAGGCAGAGATTTCTACACAAACTGAAATTTCACTATGAAAATTATGGTTATTATTTATGCACGGGCTGTGGAAGATGCATTGAGGTATGTCCCGTGAATATTGATATCAGGGATGTTATAAGGAGCGTGGAAAAATGATACCTGTAAAATCAAAAATAATTGATGTGTGGGATGAAACACCTGATGTAAAATCATTCCTTATTGAAAATACAATAGGAAAGGATCCATTACCGGGTCAGTTCTATGAAATATCAGTAAAGGGATACGGCGAAGTACCTATTTCTGTTGCAAGCTGGAAGGATGGTTTACTTTTCAGCATAAAAAAAGCCGGTTATGTAACAAGCGCAATGCATGCAATGAAAAAGAATGATGAAATTGGTATAAGGGGTCCATACGGTAAGGGCTTTCCAATTAAAGAAAATGTTACATTGATAGCAGGAGGCATAGGTCTTCCACCTGCAAGATCTTACATTGAATATTCACTTTCAAATAAAATTTACAAATTACAGCTTCTTTACGGTGCAAGATCACCCCAGGATCTAGTTTACAGAGATCTACTGAACCAATGGAAAAAATACTTTGATGTTCAGGTAACTGTTGATAAAGGGGATGAGAACTGGAAGGGAAATGTTGGTGTTGTTACAACACTATTCAAAAACATTAAGGACAGGGATTCATACTTTTATTTAATAGGACCAACTGTTATGATGAAATATGCTGTAATTGAGCTTGAAAAAATGGGTATAGGTCCTGATAAAATATACCTTTCACTTGAAAGAAGAATGAAATGCGGAATTGGAATATGCGGTCACTGCAATCTTGGTAAATATTATGTTTGCAAGGATGGACCCGTGTTCAAGTACAGGGATGTTATGGAAATACCCGAACTATTCTTCTGAAGAAAGTTTTTAATAAAGAAAGAAAATTATCATTCATGGAACTCATAAAGGTTGGAAAGGTAAAGGAAGTTTATTCCCTAGACAGCGAAACACTGCTTTTTCAATTCACGGACAACATTTCGGTATTCGATAAAATAATTCCATCAAAGATACCCCATAAGGGTGAATCTCTTTGCAGAACATCGGCCCACTGGTTTGAGATAGTTGGATCCATGGGAATCAAAACACATTTCATCAAACTTGATGGAAACAACAGAATGGTTGTTAAACGGTTTCAGATCCTTAACAGGGGTTTAAAAGATGGTTCAAATTTCCTCATTCCACTTGAATTCATAACAAGATATTATGTTGCAGGATCTTTATATGATAGAATCAGGGAGGGGAAGATAAAGGCAGCTGACCTTGGTTTGAAGAAAATAAATTATGGTGAACCCCTACCTGAACCTTTATTTGAAATAACAACAAAGTTTGAAAAGTATGATAGAAATCTTGATTTTGAAGAGGCAATGGAAATAGGTGGAATTTCTAGGGAAGAAATAGATGAAATAAGGGAAAAGATACTGAAGATAGATGAGAGAATAAACAGGGATGTTTATTCAAGAGGATTGATACATGTTGATGGAAAAAAGGAATGGGCAATGGACAGGGAAAGGGATCCAGTTCTTGTTGATACATTTGGTACGGCGGATGAGGACAGGTTCTGGGATGCAAGGGAATATGAGAATGGTAATTTTGTTGAACTCAGCAAGGAATTTGTTAGAAAATATTACAGGGAAATAGGGTACCATGAAAAGTTAATGAAGGCTAGAGAGAATGGTCTTCCAGAACCGGAAATTCCACCATTACCACCTGAAATGGTTGAAAAGGTGAGCAAACTCTACATTGAACTATATGAAAAAATAACAGGAAAAAAATGGTAAAAGATTTTATTTTTTAGCCTTTCTTACCGCAATTGCTGCAACAACGCCAACAACAATGACAACAACAGCAACGATTGCAATTATTGTTCCACTGTTTATTGATGATGGTGCATTTGGAAGTATAACAATGGAATCACCTGACGCTGTTGCATAACCCTGTGTTGTTATTGTACTGGATGGGTCGTATTTGAGCAGAAGTGTGTATGTATTTCCATTTATTGTTAAACTTGCATTTAAAAGTACATTTTGACTGGCCGTATATGAGAATGTTGTTGTGTTTGTTGATGGGTTGTATGTTCTGTTCCATTCGCTCAATGGTTTTGAAAGGGCTGTGAAGTTCAGCGTTGATTTATCGTTTAGCTTTTCCATTGTATCTCCCATTAATGAAACAAGGAAGAATCCGTTAAGATAATTTCCCATATCGTTTAATTCAAACTCATCACCGTTGTGATCCTTTATCTTGAATGATCCCTTTACCTTAAAGTCCCTCCAGGATAGGTTTACGTTTGTTTCACTCTTTGTTTTGTTGAAAATACCTGTAAACCAGAGATTTATTGTAACATGCTTGTAAATCTGGAATGTTGTCCAGTTCATTGTTCCAATCAGTGTGAAATTCACGCTCATATTTTCAACGCTAACATTCTGATACCTTGATTTAAGGAAACCTTCAATGAACGAAATTGCCCAGTCTGATGGGTTTGTGAAGGTTGCTGAAGCTGTATATGTCCATGTTTTGTTCTGTATGTTTTGATTTGCTGGATATGTTATTATTAAATATGTATCTGAGCTTAGATTTACGCTGGCAAGATTTTTCTGTGGATAAATTGTGACGTTAAGGTAGCTACCGTAAGCTCCTGGAATGGCAACTGAAGCTAAAAAGATCGCCACCAATCCTAAAGCAATTATGGATTTCATACTTAATTTTAATTTTTCCATAAATTTAAATATTTTGGTACAGGTTTTGTATAAAACATATGTTTCAAAAAAATAAGGAAAAAGTGCAAAGTGTTCTTATTGCAAAAGATTACTTTCTGGCATTTAATTGCATAATATTTGATCCTATTAATCAAAATTTTTCAATTTTTTTAAATAAAAGCATTGCATCACCAAAGCTGTAAAATCTATATTTTTCTTTAATTGCTATTGAATAAGCATGCATAACCCTCTCGTATCCTCCAAATGCTGTAACAAGCATTATCAGTGAGGATCTTGGAATATGGAAATTTGTTATCATTGCATCTATTTTTGATCTAAAGTTGTAGGGGGGTTTTATAAACAAATCGGTTTTCCCAAGTCCTGGATAGAGAATACCGTCAAGTGATGATGATTCCATTGCCCTCACAACTGTTGTACCAACAGCAATTACCCTTCCCCCGGATTTATTTACTGTTTTTGCCGTTTCTTCAGGAATTGAAAAAAATTCCTCATGTAGTTTCTCTTTTATAATATCTTCTTCCTTTATTGGCTTGAATGTAGAATATGATATATGCAATGTTAAATATACCCTTTTAACACCAATTTCATCAATTTCATTTAGCAATTTTTCTGTAAAATGCAACCCTGCTGTTGGAGCGGCTATGGATCCTTCATTTTTTGAATAAACAGTCTGGTAAAGCGAATCATTTTCAATTTTTTCCTTTATGTATGGTGGAAGTGGTGTTTCACCATATTTTTTTATCAATTCATCCATGTCCATTTTAAAATCTATTTTGCATATTCCTTCATTCTTTTCAATTATTTCTCCTTCCACATCTTCAACGTAAATTTTCAATCCAGGTCTTGGATTTTTTCCCATAAAAATGAATGTTTTTTCCTTTGGATCAAGGAGTATAAGTGTTACCCTTCCACCGCTTTCTTTTTTTGCATGGAATTTTGCTTTTATTACCTTTGTATCATTGAAAACCATAACATCCCCTTTTTTAAGGTAGGCGGGCAATTCATAGAACATCCTGTGCTCTATTTTATCATCAACTATCATTAATCTTGAGTGATCCCTGGGCTCAACAGGCTTCTGTGCTATAAGTTCCTCGGGCAGATCAAAATCAAAATCATCAATTCTATACACATTTTCCCCATGTTCCATGGTTAATAAATCTTTTTTTCCCTTTTTGGATTAAGAAATTTTAATATACGATCCGATAATGTGGTATCGGTGCTGAGAAATGTTGGAAATACGTTTTCACGGAAGAGGAGGACAGGGTGCAGTTATAGCATCTGAACTGCTCGCATCGGCAGCCTTCTACGAGGGAAAACATGTATCATCATTCCCATACTTCGGTGTTGAAAGAAGGGGTGCACCTGTTACATCCTTCACAAGGATTGACACAAAGCCCATAAGAGTTAAATCACAAATATACAACCCGGACCATGTTATCGTTCTTGACCATGCCCTAATGAACCAGGTTAATGTTACTGCAGGCTTGAAGGAGAATGGTCTTGTCCTCATAAACACATCGAAGGATCCATCGGAAATTAAGCTTAATGCAAAAAGAATTGCAACTGTTAATGCATCTGAGATTGCATTGTCACATAACCTTGGTTCACCATCAGCCCCAATTGTGAACACATCCATACTGGGTGCATATTCAAGGGTGAGCGGTACAGTGAAGATTGAATCCATTATAAAGGCAATAAGCGAATACCTTACGGCTATGGTTGATGAAAATATTGAGGCTGTAAAAGATGCATATAATTCTGCGAAGGTGATGTAAATGGATGAGTATCCAACACCTGTTGCAACCGTACCAAGCACAAAGAATAAAACAGGTTCATGGAGAACATTCAGGCCTGTTATTGATTACGGTAAGTGCATAAGGTGCATGATATGCTGGAAATTCTGCCCAGAACCTGCAATAAGGATTGTGGATTCAACAAAATATCCTGCAAAAAATCAGGCAATTTCTAAACTTGATGCGCCTGAAATTGATTACAATTATTGCAAAGGATGCGGAATATGTGCAAATGAATGCCCTGTGAAATGTATAGATATGGTTCTTGAGGAAAATATGGAGTGATTAAAATGATGAAAATGTTAACAGGTAATTATGCTGCGGCATGGGGTGCGAAGCTTGCAAGGGTAAAGGTTGTTGCCGCATACCCCATAACACCACAGACAACAATTGTTGAAAAAATAGCTGAATTCATTGCAAACGGTGAATTCGATGGTAAATATATAAGGGTTGAAAGCGAACATTCGGCCATGGCATCATGTATTGCTGCAGAAAACACGGGTGTAAGGACATTCACTGCCACATCATCACATGGGCTTGCATTGATGCATGAAATGCTTCACTGGGCATCAGGTGCTAGGCTACCTATTGTAATGAGCGTTGTGAACAGGGCACTTGGACCACCATGGTCAATATGGAGCGATCAGCAGGATACAATATCACAGAGGGATACGGGATGGATTCAGATTTATACGGAAAACAACCAGGAGGTTCTTGATACGGTTCTCATGGCCTATAAAATAGCTGAAAGTGAAGAAGTTCTTTTACCTGTGATGGTTATCGAGGATGCTTTTATACTATCACACACAACCGAGCCTGTTGATATACCTGATCAATCACTTGTTGATGATTTCTTACCTGAGTATAAAGCAAAGTATAAACTTGATGTTAAAAATCCTGCAGGTTTTGGATCCCTTATAATGCCCGAAGGTCCATTCATGGAATTCAAATATAAGGGATACGAGGCAATGTTAAGGGCAAAGGCAAAGATTGATGAGGTCGATGAGGAGTTCAGGAAAAAATTCGGAAGGGGATATGGAGGTCTTGTTGAAGAATATTCCACAGATAAAGCAAAAAATATTCTGGTTATAATGGGAAGTACTGCATCAACGGCAAAGGATGTTGTTGATAAGCTGAACGATGAAGGTTATTCAGTGGGACTGTTAAGGGTAAGGTCATTCAGGCCATTTCCTGCAGAAAAAATAAAAAGTATACTTCAAAATAAAAAATCCGTGGGTGTTTTCGATAGAAGCTATACGTTCGGTCATGGAAGTGCACTTTTCACCGAGGTAAGGAATGCCATGTACGGTAAAAATGTACCAATAAAGGGTTACATCGGAGGACTAGGCGGAAGGGATATTACACCATCCATACTTGAAAAGATTTTCCTCGATATTGTTAGAATAGGTGAGGAGGGAATAGACAATGAATTTGAATGGGTTGGTTTGATTGGTGATAAGAGGTGGTCAGAGTGAAAAATCTTACAATTCCAGAGGAAGAATACATGTTTCCTGGGCATAATGCCTGCCTTGGCTGCGGTGCAACAATTGCAATGAGGTATACTTTGAAAGCTCTTGGTAAAAATACAATTTTAACAATACCTGCATCATGCTGGGCTGTAATTCCTGGTGTTTATCCATACAGGGCACTTGATGTTCCATTGCTTTACACAGCATTTGAGGTGACTGGTGCAGCAATTTCCGGTATAAGGGAGGCCCTTGATTCAATAGGTGAAAATGATGTGAATGTTGTGGGTTTTGCAGGTGATGGAGGAACGGCAGATATTGGCATACAATCCTTAAGCGGTGCCGCGGAAAGAGGTGAAAACGTTTTCTATATAATGTACGATAATGAAGCATATATGAACACGGGTATACAGAGATCATCATCAACACCAAAAGGTGCATGGACAACAACAACGCAGGTGGGAAAGGTAAGGGACTGGAAAAAGGAAAAGAAGAAAAACATGGTTGAAATCATGGTTGCTCATAATATTCCGTATGCGGCAACTGCAAGTATAGCTTTCCCAGAGGATTACATTAAAAAGCTTCAGAAGGGAATGAAAATCAAGGGGCCCAAATTCTACCATGTTTATTCAACATGTCCAACAGGATGGAGGATTTCACCCGATAAGAGTGTTGAGGTAGCAAGACTGGCTGTAGAATCCAACATGTTTCCTCTATATGAGGTGGAGAATGGTGTTTATAACATAACATACAGACCCAAGAAAAACATACCTGTAAGGGATTACCTTAAAATACAGGGGAGGTTCAGGCATCTCACTGATGATGAAATTGCTGAAATACAGAAAGATGTTGATGAGTTCTGGAGAATATTGAATGAGAAGGAAAAGTTCACAAAAAGTCTGGTGGAAGGTAAATGAGCGCCTACGATAAGTTGTTTGAAAATGATACAACACAGTTCCTTCTTGGGAATGAGGCCATAGCAAGGGGTCTCCTCGAAGCGGGTGTTGGTGTTGCAACAACCTATCCCGGAACACCTTCAAGTGAAATAGGTGATGTTCTTTCACATATTGCAAAAAAGGCAGGAATTTACTTTGAGTTTTCAACAAATGAAATAGTGGCACTTGAGGTTGCTGCAGCAGCAGCCCTTTCAGGTATTAGAGCATTCACATTCATGAAGCACGTGGGTTTGAATGTTGCATCAGATGCTTTCATAAGTACAGGTTACGCAGGTACAAGGGCAGGTTTTGTTGTAATGACGGGCGATGATCCTTCCATGTTTTCATCACAGAATGAGCAGGATAACAGGCACTATTCAGATCTTGCAAGGGTTCCTTTGGTTGAGCCGTCCAATCCACAGGAGGCCAAGGATTTTCTCATTTATGCCTTTGAAATCTCTGAAAAATACAAAACACCTGTTCTATTCAGAACAACAACAAGGGTGAGTCATCAGAGGGCACCTGTGAAGCTTGGTAAAGTGGCGGAAATTAAGAATAAAGGAGTTTTTCAAAAGGATCCATCAAATTTTGTACTTCTTCCATCAACAGCATACAGAAAAAAGATGGAAAACGTTAAAAGATTCGAAATGCTCAGGGATGAGAGTGAAACATCAATAATAAACAGGATAGAGGATTATGGTGAAGAGTATGGAATAATAACATCGGGTGCATCATACAATTACGTTATGGATTCATTGAAAATTTATAATATAAAGGCAAAAGTTTTAAAGCTGGGTTTCACAAATCCTTTACCTGAGAGAAAAATTGCTGATTTTCTTAAAAATTTTAATGATGTTTTTGTTGTTGAGGAACTGGATCCATTCCTTGAAACGAAGGTAAGGAACATTGCACAGATGAATGGAATTTCCACCAAAATTCATGGAAAAATGGATAACACATTTCCAATGAGTTATGAATTCAACCCGGATGTTGTTTCAAAAGGCTTTTCAAAGGTAATGGGTTTTGAATTAAAAGCATTTCAAAAATACCAGGAATTAGATTTACCCCCAAGACCTCCTGTTTTATGTCCGGGATGTCCACACCGTGCAACATTCTATGCCGTTAAACTTGTTACAAAGCAGCTGAGGTTAAGGGATCCAATCTTCCCCAACGATATTGGCTGTTATACACTTGGCATACAGAAGCCCTATGAGGAGGCGGATTATCTACTCTGCATGGGATCATCCATAGGAACTGGATGCGGATTTTCAACCGTAACCGATCAGCCTGTAATTTCATTCATTGGAGATTCAACATTCTTCCATGCTGGTATTCCAGGGTTGATAAATGCTGTTCATAACAAACATAAACTTGTTCTTGTAATACTTGATAACAGAACAACAGCCATGACAGGGCATCAGCCAAACCCTGGCATACCTGTTGATGGAATGGGTGATCAGGCACCCGAAATATCCATAGAGGAAATAGTGAAATCAATAGGTGTAAAGTTTGTGAAAACGGTTGATCCATACAACCTTAAGGATACAATTGTTGCAATAAGGGATGCTGTTAATTTCAATGACACAGCGGTTGTAATATCAAAGAGGGAATGTTCATTGTTAAGGGATGCAAGGATGAGGAAGGAAGGTTACTGGGTCTCATATCAAATAAACCAGGACAAATGCACAAAATGCATGAACTGTGTAAGGAATTTTTCGTGTCCGGCAATATATGTTGCTGATGATGGATCTGTAAGAATAGATCCAGTTCTATGTGATGGGTGCGGTGTCTGTTCGCAGCCACAGGTATGCGGTTTTAAGGCAATTGAGAGGGTGGAGCCATGAAGGATATTAATATTATAATAACAGGTGTGGGCGGACAGGGCGTTGTAAGTGCTGGAACCATAATAGGTAATGCTGCACTAAAAAATGGTTTGAACGTTGTGATGTCAGAAATACATGGAATGGCTCAGAGAGGTGGAATTGTTTCCGTGGATTTGAGGATAGGGGATGTTTACGGGCCCATAATACCTGATGGTATGGTTGATCTCATAATTGGCTTTGAATCAATGGAAACATTAAGGGCATTGAAGAGGGCAAGTAAGGATACAATTGTTATAATGAACACGGAACGCATTGTTCCATTCACGGTGAATGTGGGTGATTATGAATATCCAAAAATTGAAAAAATAGTTGAAAAAATTGGTGGAAAAAATATAATAGGTATTGATGCAATAGATATTGCAAAGAGGGCAGGGAATGTTTTATCCGTTAATGTTGTCATGGTGGGTGCAGCATATTCAACAGGCATTTTGCCATTGAAGGAAGAGGATATTGAAAAGTCAATCATGGATCATTTCCCGAAAAATACCTGGGAATCAAATCTAAAAGCCTTTAGGATGGGTATGGAACAGTACAGAATTGTCAGAGAAGCATATCTATAAAACTTTCAATCCTTATTTTTGTTCTTTCATCAAGCTTTCCCGGTCTATTACCCTCAATGGTTAGAACAGGTACATCAATTGATTCTTTTATTATTGTATCAACTATCTGCCTGTGACAGAAACTCTGAACGTAATGAATTATTCCTTCAATTTTTCTTTTTCTTATTTCATTTTTTATATCCTCTATCCTTGCAAATATGGAATATGGATACGTATACTTCAAATATTTTTCAATCCAGTTTGCATCCGGAAAAGGCATGGAAAACTGTCTTTGCACCTCATTGAAAACAACATGCGCACCATTTTTTTCAAGGAATTCATAAATATCAGTGAAGATTGGAGGAACACCTATGTAACCAATTCTAACACTGTATTCAATTTTTTCTCTTTTTTGCGCATTTTCTATAAATTTCTCAGCCTCATTTTTGTATAGATCCATGTTACCAAAGAAATCGCTTGTGTTCACAAGAAAATAGTGATTCTCATATCCTTTAACAAGATCCCTGTATGTTAATTCATCAATTTTCCATGCAAGTTTCCTTAGATAATCAACCTTTTCAATCACTTCTTTAAGAATTTCTCTATCTGTTCCAAGTTTTTCCATAAGGTCATCAATTTCATCCTCCAATTTTTTTAAATCTCTATCATAGGGATATGAGAACGGTATAACCTTTATTTTCTTGAATGAAAGAAAATCCAAAAGGGATTCAGTGTTGCTGCAATCACCCCTCACAACGCCAATCACAGCATCAATTCTTGTGAAAAATGGAACGCCATAAAGGCCCTTGATCCAGGAACATGTGTTTGATGGAAAGCCATCAATTTCAGCCTTTTCAACAAACATTTCAGGATTTTTATCTGTAATGAATAAATTGTTCAGATCCCTGGGAATATGTTTCCCAGCATAGATTGGTTCAACAGGAACTGTTGTTGTCAACCCAACAATCATAAATTTATGAATAATTACAAAAATAAAATCTTTTATTCAAAAAATAAAAAAAGAAGGTTTATTGTTTTTGTTCCTCCTTCTTTTCTTCAGGTGTTGTCACCGTTGTTTTAGGCTGCTTTGGTTTTCTGAATGAAAGTGCAAGTGCCACAATGGATAGTATGAATGCAATTATTGCTATTGCAAGGGCTGTGTTACCCATGCCTGCTGTATAATATCCTGATAATGTCTGATTTGTGTGCATTGTCAGGTTTGCAAGCTTGCTTGATAATGTTGAATTGAAGTACTGTGATGTTACATAGCTAACAGATGGCTGATAGTAGAAGAACACAGGAAGCATGGTTGTAACATTGTTGTTGTTTGTTGCAACAACAAACACTGCATTCAGGCCGTTATAGAAGTTGCTCACAGGTACGGAGAATGTATAGACTCCATTTGCTCCAGGTGTCAGGGTTACAGTGTATGGATTGCCTGGTGTATCAAGATAGAGAACAACACTCTTGATTCCTGCTGGATCCCAGACCGTACCGTTAACCGTGTACGAAGATGTTGTTATTATCTGTGAAGGTACAATGTTTGTAACTGTTACAGTTGGTGATGATGAATAGGCTATGATCACAAGGTTGTAAACTCCTCCATAGTATCCTGAACCTGATGCCTTTATGGATACAGTATCAATTATGTATGGTGAACCTGTTACAACACTGCTTGTTGGAGTAACAATGAATGTTGCCGTTCCATCAGGTCCAGTTGTTGCAGGTCCTGATATGGATCCCGTTGATGCGCTTGCTGATAATGCTATGCCGGGTATTGGATTTCCATTTGCATCAACAACCTTCACATTTACCATTGCTGTCTGTCCGTATGCAAGTGAATATGATGAGGCTGTTGCAAACACATTTGCCTGGTAAGGAACAACAACTATCTGTGTGCTCTGTGTTATTGCAGCCGTTCCCCAGACGCTTTGACCCTGATTCCAGTATACATAAAGATCCGCCACTGTCAATGAGGATGTTTCAACCAGAGGCAATGCAACAGATGTTGTACCATTTGCATTTGTTGTTCCATTAACCATCTTGGGTGACATGCCTGTCTTTGAATAGAACCATACAGTTGTGTTATTAACAGGCTGATCCGCTGAATTGTACAGTGTTGCATTTACTGTAATACTTGTTCCAGTGAATCCAAATGGACTGTTAACTGTGAATGTTGCAATCATGTAATCAGGTGCTCTCTGAATTGCCAGCTGGCTTGCTATGTATTCCGATCCTTCCATGTAGAAGTTGCCGTTAACAATTACTCCGGGTGGATATATTCCAGGTGTCTGTGGATAGTAGGTATAAGCGTATGGAATAACATATACATTGCTTATCCTGTCAACCATTGGTGATATGAGACCATTTATGTAGTAGTTTCCTGTTCCATTCACAACATAGGAATCGTTGACATATATGCCATAACCATAGTAAACATAATCGAATGCCGTAATATTTTCAGTTGTACCAAGCCAACTGGCCAGTACAGGATCTGCAATTTGATTGTCCAGTTGACTGACAAATACACCTGATGTAGGCGGCAGGAATCCCATGTATGTTGTGTTGACATTTATTGCAACATACTCCCAGAGTGAATCAAAGTAGTATGACAATGGATTTGTCCAGTTTGGATCATAGAATCCAAGCAGGCTGCCTTCAGGTGTTGATGAGAATATTAATCCAACCGGAACAGATCCGCTTGCTGGCTGATTGTTTGCGCTGAACAGGTGAACAACAACTTTATCGCCGGCACTTCCACCATTTATTGTGACAAAGTTTGTTCTCTGTCCTGTTACACCATCATAGAATGCCACGAATCCTGCATAAAGATTTGACGGTGCGGGGCCATTCAGATATCCTATTGTTATTGAATCACCTATTGAGTTAACGTATGATGAATTCCAGAATTTGAGTGCTATGCCCGCTGTTGGCAGTCCGGGGTTGAATGTTATGGTTACATTTGCATAACCTTCACTGTTAGTTGTTGTATTTGAAATTGATGCTATGTAGCTTGCATTTGATGGTGTTACCGTTAGAACTTCATTTGGAATTGGCGTATTATTAGCATAAACAGCCTGAACGGTTACAGTTGTTGTCAATGAACTCTGGTTAACGAAGTAGTTTGTTGCACCTATAATGTGCACAGTGTACCATGAGCTTGGATTTGAATTGTAAGTTGCAACAACCAATGATTCTGTTGTTGCTGTTTCGTACCCAGGCTTGCTTGCAGATAGTAAGATCTTTGATGTTAGATGCATGTTCACATACTTAGTTGCAAGTTCCTGTTCAGATGGCGCCGTGAATGTCATATATGCTGTACCATTCTGATCCGTGAAAACATAAGTTGGTGTTATGGTACCATATCCAAGCAGGTTCGTTGCAACGGAAACATTTACACCAGGAACAGGGTTTCCATACTGATCAACAACCTTAATGTTTATGGTTGTGCTCTGTCCACCCATAAGTGATGGCTCTGATGCATATGCATTTATGTAAAGCATATTTGGAACATACTGCACAGAATCAATAATCGTATTTGTTGTAACGCTCATTCCATCGTAATTAACATTTGCAATCAGTGTTGCATAGCCTGGTGAATTACCTGAAACAGAAGTTGTGAATATACCTTCTGAATTTGTTATACCTGTGCTCTGAGTAACAATAACATTTGAACTTGTTGATGTTAAATTAACTAATGCATTTGGAACGGGCAAACCATTGTTATCCGTAACAATAACACTAACAGGCACTGTTGTTAATGATGATGGTACATTAAACTGAGGCTGAGGAACGAAAACTTTTGAAGGTGCGGCTATCTGTGCAACAAGTGAATGACTAACGGGTGGATACACTATTTTACCAACGCTCTGCTGAGTTGTTGTTACTCCACCAACACCGCTTACAGCACCCTTATGTAGGCTTGCAAGAGAATAAATGTTGTAAACACTACCCTCCCATGATAACCATCCAAGCCATGTGTTTAAGGTTGCTTCCACATTTATACTGTAATAGAGAACGTTGCATGGAACAGCTTCGGTTAATATGCCCTGTGCCCATTTATCATAGTATATTTGTTTGGATACATCAAACGTAGTCATTGCCTTATTCATAACGTTCATGAACTGTAATGCAAGCTGTCCTGTTTCATTATCAGCAAGTGATTTAACATTCGGATAGTTTGGATTTGTATAGTTTGATGGCCAGAATGCCCATGTGTTTTGCAGTGCATTTATGCCATAAATATCATAAAGGTCTCCAAGAGGATCAACTGAAAGTAACCAGCCAAGTGTTAACATCTGATAGTTGAATGCACTCATTTGTGCAACAAGAGCATCAAAGTTAATTGCCTTTGCAGATGCCTGAATTCCTATTGATCTCATTTCACTTGCAAGAGCCTCTCCTACCTTAACCCTTATTGGGTCATAGTCAGCAGGAGGTGTTAATATTGTTATGGGAGGCATTGGTGTTCCATCAGGCAACAATCTCCATCCATCAGGACCGATTGCATAACCACTCTGGTTAAGTATTAATGAAGCGGTGGAAGGATCAAATGGGTATTTAACAACGGATGAGTTGTACCATGCTGTGAAGAAAGGTGGTATTGGCGAATCTCCTGCCTGACCAAGACCACCCATATAATTCTGAACAATTGTATTTTTATCAATCAAATAGGAGATTGCATGCCTGAAGTTTATATCATTCATTGGCTTTTGTGCCTCGTTAAATGCAAGATAGAAGTATCCAAGCTCCGGGTTCTTCCACAATGATACCTGTGGATCTGAAGCAAGTGTTGGAACATAACCAAATGGTATTGACCATGCTATATAATCAACACTACCACTTTCAAGGGCAAGAACTGCTGTATCAAGTGTTGTATATATCTTGAAGTATAGCTCTGTTACATTCTGTGGATATATATGATATCCTGCAGGTGTAACAAAATTCTTACCCCAGAAGTATGTGTTCAGCTTTTCAACCCTGTATGATCCGGGTACTCCACCAGCATAATAATATATACCTGTACCCATTGTTGCCATTGGGTCTGAGTTCCAGGTTGTATCGATAACACCTGCTGTATAACCTTCTGCTGTTACCATTGTACTCTGGTTATCACCTGGCACTCCATCAGGTTTGAGATGATTTGCCCATACTTTCCATGGTATTATTGGAATGCCCAGTGTGTCCAGGAAGAACTGTGCATAAACTTGCCTCATGCTTATCTGTACTGTAAAATTATTGATGTACTTCACATGATTAACAATTTCATTGTATTCAACAATACCATCGTTGTTATCATCGAAGGGTATGGTGAATGCTGATCCTGAAAATGTTGTTCCATATCTTTCAGCACAGTATGAGAATATAACATCCTTTGCTGTCAGCTCATATGCAGGTGTTCCATTTATTGGGTAAACAAAATAAACACCCTGTCTAATGTGAAGTGTTACAACAGGTTCGGACGGATTGCTTGTATTTACGGTATAATTCTGAACCAACCATGGAATTGCAGAACCATCATAATCCACACCAAAAAGAGAATCCCAGTTCCAGCCTATAACATCACTCTTCCATACGGTGTTTGATGGTATATCAAAGTAATTGAAGTTTGGCATGTCCTCCTGCATTGCTATGTAAAGTGTTCCCGTAGAGGTATTTGGCTTTACTGTGCTGCCTTGACCTAGCACTGAAAAACCGCTTATGAGCACTATTGCAACCAATAATGTGGCCACTAAAACTTTTCCACTATTCCTATTCATTTTACTTCCTCCAATCCAATTCGCCTTCGGGCGAATCCCAATTAATAGTTATATTTTGTTATTATTTAAATATTTCTTTTTGAAAAATATTCAATTTTCCCATTCTTTTCCAATTTAAGAAATATTAATATAATGGTGGAAAATGTAGTTTAATTCATCGGTGAGGTGAAAGGTTCAATGGCTGAAAAGATTTCACAGATAATGACAAAGAACCCGATAGTTCTGAAGGCTCCTGCTTCAAGGAATGAGGCATTAAAGATTATGGTAAAGAATAACATAACAGGTCTTCCCGTTGTTGATGAAAACAAAAAATATTTGGGATTGATAACAAGAAGGGATATATTTGAACATTCCGGTGAGGATCAGGTAGCTTTAATAATGAGGGAAAATGCACCCTATGTTTCTCCGGATTCACCCATTGAGGAAGCTGCAAAAATTATGATAGAAACGCAGAGGAGGCATGTGGCTGTTGTTGATTCCCATGGACATGTTGTTGGCATAGTAACACCCTACGATTATCTCAAGGTTATTTATAACAGAAAAATTGAGGATCCTGTTGAAAAGTTCATAAAGAAACCATGCATACTTGTTCATAAAGCAACACCGCTAAAGGTTGTTTTCAGGATGATAACGTTAACAAAGATTAATGCATTTCCTGTTGTTGATGATGATGCAAACCTTGTTGGTGTTATAACAGACAGGGATATATTTGAGAACACAAAGGTTGAAATGAGTGAGGAGGTAAGCCAGCTGGGCATAGGTGAGGATGAGGATGCTTGGACATGGGAGGGTTTAAGAAATATATTAAAAATACTTTATATTGAAGAAAGGCTTGAGGTACCGAAGATACCTGTTTCTGAATCAATGGTGAAAAATCCTGTAAGTGTTTTGAACAAACTCCCTCTCTACAAGGCTGTAAAAATCATGCTTGATAACAACTTCTCCCAGCTTCCAGTAAGGGATTCATTTGACAACCTTGTTGCCATGCTATATGATCTTGACCTGATGGAAATATTCAGAAAGTGATGGATAATGGGGGCACAGGAAGTAATTGAACTTTCTAAAAGGAGAGGTATTTTCTGGCCTTCATTTGAGATATATGGTGGTCTTTCTGGCTTCTATGATTATGGGCCCATAGGTTCTTTGATTAAGGATAATATAATATCTGTATGGAAGAACATTTTCATAAACATTGAGGGCATGGCACCAATAGATTCGCCCAATATCACAATTTCAAACGTTTTTGAGGCATCGGGTCACACAAAGGTCTTTTCTGATTACATTACCTACTGTAAAAACTGTGGTGAAGCATACAGGGTTGATGAGTTGATAAAAAAGAAAATGCCAGATTTTGAGTTTAAATCATACGAGGATATGGTAAAAAAGATGAGGGATCTTGACCTTAAATGCGAAAAATGCGGAGGTGAACTAACAGATCCTGAAAGTTTCAACCTGATGTTTTCAACAAAGGTTGGTCCCGGTAATGGAAAGTTATCATATTTAAGACCTGAAACTGCGCAGGGCATATTCGTTAACTTCCTTAACTACTTCAGGTATTTCAGGGAATCTTTACCATTCGGTGTTGTGCAGGTGGGAAAGGGTTTCAGAAATGAAATCGCTCCCAGGCAGGGTTTAATAAGGCTCAGGGAATTCAATATGGCTGAGGCGGAAGTATTTTTCAATCCAAACAACATTCAATGGCCTGAAAACATAAAAAATGTTATGGATCTTGAGGTGAAACTTTTACCAAACACCGGTGGTGAAGTTATTGTAAGATTAAGGGATGCATTAAAAAATGGTATAATTAAACAGCAGCCCATAGCATATTTCATTGGATTATCTTATCTTTTCCTTAGGAATATAGGAATGGATGAGAAAAGAATAAGGTTCAGGCAGCACCATAAGGAAGAACTGGCACATTACTCAAACGATTGCTGGGACTGTGAAATAAACACATCATATGGATGGATTGAGGTAATAGGTATAGCTGACAGGAACCAGTACGATCTTAAAATGCATTCAAAATATTCAGGGGAGAACATGGAGGTAAAGGTTCAGGGAGAGAAAAGGATTGTTAAAAAGAAGGTTTATGAGCCGAAGGAGGAATATTTTAAAAATATTTTTGGTGAAAAATGGAAAATTGCCATGGAAACAATGAAAAAAATGGAAATAGAGGAAAATCCTGTTGTATTTGGTAAAGAAATTCCAGAAGAGGCTTACAGTATCAAGGAAATAGAAATTACTGTGGATTACGAAAAGGTTTTACCATGGGTAATTGAACCATCATTCGGTATTGACAGGATATTCTTTTCACTTCTTGAACACAATCTATACAAAAGAAAGGAAAATAATTACAATGTTTTGAAATTAAAACCCCACATAGCACCATTCAAGGTTGCTGTTTTCCCTTTAATGGTAAAGGATAACCTTGATTCAATCGCCCATGATATATATGAGAATTTAAAGAATAACGGTATTTCCTGTTACTATGATGATTCGGGATCAATTGGTAAAAGGTATGCAAGGGCAGATGAAATAGGTGTTCCTTATTGCATAACAGTTGATTATCAAACACTGAAGGATAAAACTGTAACTATTAGAGAAAGGGATTCAACAGATCAGGAAAGGATTCATATAGATGATATATTACAGAAAATAAAAGGAATGATTGAGGAATGCAGCAGGTTAATATAGAATATGAGAGGATCCTTTACAACCTACTGATGAACAACATACCAAGGATAAGGGAGAAGAGGGTATCTTTATTACTTTCAGGGGGTCTTGACAGCACAATAATTTTATCAATAATTAAGGATTTTTACGATATTCATGCTTATACGGTTGGCCTTCCAGGATCCAAGGATGTTATGAATGCAAGAGCTGTTGTGAATTATTATTCACTAGATTTTGAAATAGATCATGAGATCATAGAGCTTGACGAGGATCTTGTCCTCCTTTCCATGAGGGACATTCTAAAAATATTTAAGGATTTAACTATTGTGGAACTATCATTCGAAATACCATTTTACCTGGGAACAATATTTTCAATGGAAAAGAACATTTTTACAGGACAGGGATCGGATGAACTTTTCCTCGGATATAAAAAATATTTCAATGACCCTGAACAGAACAAAAGGGATCTTGCCACACTTCTTGGTAGAACATTACCGAGGGAAAGGAACATTGCTGAAAATGCAGGGAAGGATCTTCACACACCTTTCATAAGCGGTGAAATTATAGATTTTGCCCTATCAATACCCCTGAGGGAAAAGATAAATGAAAACAGAAACAAGATTATTGTGAGAAAGCTTGGATCAATTCTTGGTCTACCATCATTCGTTATAAATGGTGAAAAAAAGGCAATGCAGTATGGATCTGGTACAATGAAAATTTTAAGGGAAATTGCAAGAAAAAGGAATATAAAAGTTCATGAGCTTAAAAATTATATAAAATTGTGAATTAACGATAGTTTTAAATCAATTTTTTCCATATTATTTCTTATGGTTACAATAGATGGAAACAATCTTACGGTTGAAGATGTAATAAGGGTTGCAAGGGAAAATGAAAAGGTTTCAATTGATGAAAAAGCAATGAAGAAAATGGAAAAGAACAGATTGGATCTCGAAAATATAATGAAGAATGGAAAAACTGTATATGGTGTTAATACAGGTTTTGGTGATCTTGTTAATGTAAAAATAGATGAAAAATCGTTGTATGATTTACAGAGAAATCTGATAAGATCACATTCATCGGGTGTTGGTGATCTATTACAGAAGGATGTTGTAAGGGCTGCCATGCTCATCAGGGCAAATACTTTACTTAAGGGATATTCAGGTGTTAGAAGGGAGGTTGTGGATCTTCTTGTTGAAATGCTGAATAGGGATATAGTTCCTGCCGTACCATCAAGGGGGAGTGTTGGTGCAAGCGGTGATCTTGCTCCACTTGCACATATGGCACTTGCAATGATGGGCGAGGGTGATGTAATTTACAATGGTGAAATAAGAAATGCTGGAGAAGTTTTTAAAGAACTGAAAATAAAACCGCTGGATCCAAAGGAAAAGGAGGGTGTTGCATTAATAAATGGAACATCATTCATGTCAGCAATAGGTGCCATTTCCCTTCATGAGTTCAAAAAAATATTAAAGAATGCAATTGTTGCATTTTCACTTTCCCTTGAAGCTCTATCAGGAACCGAGGATGCATACAGGGAGGAAATTTTAGCTTTAAGACCACACCCGGGTCAGATAAGAATTGGAAGGGCAATAAGAAAAATAATACAGGAAAGCGAAATTATAAAAAATTCAAAAAGGATCCAGGATGCATATTCCCTTCGATGCACACCGCAGGTTCTCGGTCCCGCGCTCGAAACTTACTATTTTGCAAAAGAGATAATTGAAAGGGAAATAAATTCTGTCACGGACAATCCTGTTGTAATTGACAGGGCATATTCAGGTGGAAACTTTCATGGTGAATATATTGCATTTGCTCTGGATTTTCTCGCAATAGCACTTTCTGAAATTGGAAACATTTCAGAAAGGAGAAGTTTCAGAATGCTCGATTCAAAGCTGAGCGGTCTTCCTCCATTCCTTGCAGGGGATCCAGGACTGAATTCAGGTCTTATGATTGCACAGTACACGGCAGCAAGTCTTGTTTCAGAGAATAAAATATTGAGCCATCCTGCATCGGTTGATTCAATACCAACAAGCGCTGATCAGGAGGACCATGTTAGCATGGGCATGACATCAGCATTGAAGATAATGAACATAATAAGGAATGTTAAATACATAATTTCAATAGAGTACCTTATTTCAACACAGGCACTGGAGTTCAGGAAATATGGAATGGGAAAAGGAACGAAAATTGCATATGAAGAAATTAGAAAGAAGGTAAAGGCTTATGAAAGGGATAGACCACCACACAGGGATATTGAAAACATATACAGCATGATTGAAAATGGTGAAATAATAGGTAAAATTGAAAAGGAATTTGGTGAAATATTATAGATCTCCAAGCCTTGAAATTATGGATTTTTCATCCAGATTTGTTATAACAAGAGGAATGTTCTCCAGTTCAGAAAGCTTAATGCTCAGTTCATCAACGTTTTCAGGTTTAACAAAAACAACCATTGCAGGTTTCAATGGATGTGCCCTTATTGCAACCAGGGGTGATCTGCCAAACTTTACACCTGTAAAAATAAGTGCCCTTTCATTGCTCCATCCATAAAATTTGAAAAAATCCTGTGAACTGAATTCAAGTATTGCCCTGATGCTGTCTATCATGGTATAACCATATATGTTCCTTTCAAGTGAAACATCTTTTGCAAGGTTTGTTCCTTCAATCAATGATATAATTTCATCTGCCTTTACTGATCTTCTGAATTCTCTTATTGATATTATTGCATCCGATCCATAACCTGGTGAATATTTTTTAACAATTTTTCCACCCCTTGATAGATCGATTGTTATGAATGCCTTAACAATTTTTTTTATTGTTACAATACCAGGTGATTTTCTCCTTCCTGATTCATAATCACTTATAACCGATGGTGAAATTTTAAGGAACTTTGAAAGTTCCTGCTGTGTTATACCAAACATTTCCCTCCATTTCCTCAGTGTTGAACCAGGATTTTCGGAAATTACAATTTCTCCTGCAATCTTTTCCTCAAGTTCAAGCATGGTTTTGCATAAACTTTCAAAAAAATAAACTTTTCTTAAAACCGTGGAAAAATTTATAGAGTAAAAAAATAATTTCTATCAATTGAGGTGATGTTACTTTGGTAAATTCAGAGGAATCAATTCTTGAACAGGTTGAAAAATACCTGAAAAAGGTGAAGGCACAGGCTGAGGAAGTAAAAAAGATGGAACAGGAAATTATTGAAAGGGATAAAAGGCTTACCGAATGGGAGTCAAATCTTAAGAACACTGAAAATCAACTGAAGGAAAAAGAGAATTATCTTATCGGCAAGGAGCATGAGCTTGAGGAAAAATTAAAGAACCTTGAAAAATTGAATGAAGAATTCAAAAAAAGTATGGATGAAATAGAAAAAAATAAGAATGATCTGATCAATACAATGGATAATCTAAAAAAGTATGAGGAAAAAATAAATTCATTCATTGGGACAATGGAAAACTATTCAAAAATTCTTGAAGAAAATGAGAATAAAATAAAGGATATGCTTAATGAGTATGAAACAAGGAAAAAGCAAACGGATGATTTTTCAAAATCCATTCAATCATTCCTCGTAGAATTTTCACAGCTCAGGGATCAGGTAAGTCAAACATTTAAGGGCATTGAGGAAATAAAAGCACCTGAAATAAAGATGGAGGGCGAAAAGATAGAGAAGATGGAAGTAAATATACCTGAAAAACCGCAGGAGGAGGAATTGATACCCTGTCCCAACTGTGGGACCCTGATATCAAAGGATGCAATAATGTGCTATGCCTGTGGCTATGTACTACATCCTGAGTTACTGGAGGAAAAAAAGGAATCAAAGGAATCCTGAGACCTGTTTTTCCACACTTTCATCAACGCACTGTATAAATTCTTTTACCTTTTCCTCAGGAATATTTGCGCCAGCTGCTATGTTATGGCCCCCTCCGAATCCTCCTAACTTTTCAGAACAATTTTTTAATATTTCCCCAATGTTCAATCCCCTTGATACCATATATCTTGTTGTTCTTGCAGATACCCTTACCTCGGAATTTTTAACATGCAAAGCGAGAACAGGTCTTCTTTTATCAAAAACATAACTGCTCATTATTCCGGATACTGCCCCGGCCATTGAATCGGTCTCAACATAAAAATAGACAATGTTTTTCAATTCCTTTCTTCCTGAAATTGCATTGTAAACTTCATTTATAACATTATTCCTGTAATTTTTGAATATTTCAAGAACCTCATCCCTTTTTTCATTATCACCTGAAAGGAAAAGGAATGCAAGACCCTGTTTATCCATTCTTGCACATGCATTAACTATGTTTGATAAATTTCTGTCGTAAAGTCCAAAATCCCTCAAAAATATCTTTTCTGTCACAATATCCTTAACGTATTCTGGATCGATGTTCAATTTAAGCAGTCTCAAGGTTAAAAGTGAAACAAGCCTTACCTTTTCATCATCCTTTAAATCAATGAACCTCATCTCACCGTTTATGTTTGCATCCCTGAGGAATTTTTCAACATTTTCCTCTTTTCCAGTGAGATCCAAAAAAAATGGTTCAATACTGTTAACGATCATATCCTTTACATTATGACCATCCATTTTAAGGTCAGAGATTTTATCAGAATTTTTCAGAATATTTTCATAAATGATTCTGTTTAAACCAGTGTATCCTCCAATATCCTGTTTGTCACCTATCACACCTGCAAGGTATATTGGATAAAGTGAAACATTCTTTTCATCAATGTAAATTGAAAGAATATAGGAAAGAGTTGCACCGCATGCATCCCTTGATCCATCCATTCCACATGTATGGGGATTTACATGAATTATATTTCCCTCCCCGACAACAGGATGGTGATCAAGAACAATCACATTTTTGTATGGGGATAAAAGATCAATCAATGATGAACCCATGTCAACAAGAAGATAGCACTGATAATTTTGATCCATCATATTTTTAATATTTTCCCTTGAAAGATCCTTCACAAAGGATACATGGAATCTTTTTCCTCTCAGTGCTCTGTAAATTATTGCAGCACTCGAAATGCCATCAGCATCGTAGTGTGCCAGTACCCTTATTTCCTCACAACCCTTTAACTTCTCTGCAGCATTCCTGAAAACTTTATCCAGACATTCTGGAATTTCTAGCATATCACTTTGATAATAGCTCAGCACTCTCAGGTGAATATTTCCAGTCCTTAGGCAGCTTTCCTATCCTCTTATAGTATCTTACAAGGCTGTTAATTTTTGATTCAACAAGCTGTAAACCCCTCTTATTTGAAAGATCCTTGGGGTGTTTTTCAAGATGCTTCGTTAAATTTACAGCTTTTTTTATCAGGGCATGAAGATCATCAGGTATTTTTGGTTCAAGCCCATGCTCCCTGGCGATCTTCAGCATTTTCTTTCCCGTAACATACTTTATTTTTGGAATTCCATAAACGTCTCTGAGAATAACACCAGCATGGCTTAGGCTGTATCCCTGTCTGAGAAGTTCAATAACCTTATCTTCTGCATCCTTTCCCTTAAGCTTTACCCATTCAAATTTTTCCCTGCCCGATGCTTTTGAAGTTGATTTATCCGAAACAACTTTTGGCATACTCAAACACCTTGAAGTGTTATACCTAAAAATCAGATCATATTTAAGTTTTTTTGATCTATTATTTTATAAAAATAAATGAAAATGGAATGGAAAAATTTAACTATCCTCTATGAATTGATAAATCATGGACTATACACCATTCATCCTCTATTCATTCATAATAATTGTAATATTCATTTTT
>JAVRLK010000004.1:0-37119 GCA_031961545.1 Thermoplasmatota archaeon
TCTCAGGCTTTAACCTAATATGATAGTTTTCAGTTTTAATAAAATCTGATTTTATATTATCGTAACACACTTTCAATCCCAACATGATAATATTCTAAAGATGTTTAAAAATTCACTTTCATTCCCACTCCAATGTCACTTTAATCGTCTTCGGCTTTGGATCATAGATAACTCCTTTTGACAATCTGATGTTTATTGTCTTTCCATCCGGAAACTTCCCAGAGTATTCGTCGTAACCAAGCCCTGCGAAATACTTCTTGACTTCCAATTCTATCTTTTGAGTCATCCTAATAGCCTCCATTTTCTTTAATAACATAAGATGGTTTCATTTTATCCCTCTACTTTCAATTCTAACATGATTATTATAAACAAGAAAGATATGCTAAAAATGTTATTTAAAAATTTTGTATTATATTGAATCTCATTACATACCAATTTTATCAAAAGTGAAAAATTTGACGACAGATCTTATATAATGTATTTTATATTTTAAAAAAAACATTGCAAATTAAAAACGTCTTTTATTAAAGAGCACTATACTTTGCATCTATAAAATTGAAATTCATATCTACTGGAAGTCATGTAAATTTTAAGTAAAATATAAAATAGCTTTTTATTAAAAATTCAAATTTACACAAAATTTGAATCCATATAAAAGGAATCTAAAATTTACAAAAAATTTAATTTTGTTTTTTTATTACAGTAAAAACATGGAAAATATTGTGGAGAGCTATCATTATTACGACCCTGTACACGCATACTTTCTTGTTTTTGGGTTTTTGAAGGGGAATTTGAAAACAGGAGTTAAGATAAATCCCCACTATGAAGAATTTGACAAATTAAATAAAACTTTGTTAGAGAACAGAAATCTTGATGTAAGTGCATTATCAGCAGTAAATTACTGGAAAGTGGCAAATGATTATTATATTTTAAGAAGCGGAAGCACACAGAGAACAGATGTCGGAGCTATTATTGTTTCAAAGAAAATGTACAGTAAAGAGGAAATAAATGATCTCAGAATTGCAATACCTGGAAAATCTTTCAGTGGATACATTTATTATAAATTATTTTTTAATGCAAGAGAGGAAGTGGTGTATAGATTTGATCAAATCATGAATGCTGTTTTGAACGATGAGGTTGATGCAGGACTTTTGATTCCCGGTCCAACCTTAACAAGCGTGTATGAACATTTTGGCCTGAAGAAGATTGGTGATGTTCTGGAGGAATGGAAGAAGGAGACAGGTAATTTGCCAATGCCAATGGGTATATATGTTGTTAACAAAAAGAAATTCAGCAAGGAAGAAGCTTTGCAAATAAGAAAAACATTTCAGGAATCCATAGTTTATACACAGATGCACAGTAATGATGCATTCAATTATGCGATGGATTTTGCAAAAGGAGCTGATCCCCGTGTTGTTAAAGAATTTTTTGAAGGGTGCAAGTCAATTTATGATATGGGAGAAACAGGAATAAACTCCATAAAGAAGGTTCATGAACTATTAAAGAAAAAAGGATTTATTGATGAAATACCTCAAATAAATCCTATATGAATATTCAATCAATAAAAAAAGAACTTTTGAAAAAATTTTTTAACCATAGATATTTCTTAAATAGTGGATCTATTATAAGAAAATGAATGATAACTGTAAAGAATTTAACAAAGGTATATGAAAATAAAACCTTGGCACTCAAAAATATTAGTTTTTCAATACAATCCAAAGGAATATTCGCATTGATAGGGAGAAACGGTGCAGGAAAAACAACTCTGTTGAGAATACTTGCAACAGAACTTTTACCTTCATCAGGCTATGCTGAAATAGATGGTATAGATATAATAAAAGATCCTTGGACAGTAAGAAAAAGAATATCAGTTATACCCCAGGAAGCAAGGGTTATCCCCTGGTTAACGCCAAAACAGACAATAACATCATATCTTATGTACAGAGGTTTATCAATATCCGAAGCAAAGAGAAGGGCTGAGGAAAATTTAAAAAGACTTGGTATCGAATCTTATGCAAATAAATTAAATAGGGTTTTATCCGGAGGATTGAAAAGGAAGGTTCTTGTTGCCACAGTAATTTCTTCTGAAGCAGATATTCTATTTCTTGATGAACCCACAACCGGTCTTGATCCAATATCAAGGAATGAACTCTGGGAAATTTTGAGTGAAATAAAAAGGGAAAGGTTCATTTTTTTAACAACACATTACCTTGAAGAGGCTGAAAGATTAGCTGATAACCTTGCAATCCTTGAAAAGGGTGAGCTTGCTGGAATGGGTACAATGGATGATCTAAGGTCAAAATTTTCAAGAAAATATTCAATTAGGATCCTTGACAACACTTCCATTTCCTTTGATTATGGAGAAATTGTTAAGGGTTATGATAATAAAATACAGATACTTGCTGATGAGAGGGAAGCGGAAATAATAACAAGAGAGCTTATTGATAAAAAGATTAAATTTTCGTACAATCCAATTTCACTTGAGGACATTTTTTATTACCTTGTTAAAAAACCCATTGAGGAGGAAGATTAATGAAAAAATCATCACAGCTTTTGGCATCAATACTTATAAATGCAATATATGCAATGAAAAATTTTCCTATCACTTTGATAAACACGATCCTTTCACCATTATCCTTTTTGCTCATAATATACTTTGCAAGCAGAGGTATTCTGTTACCTGTTGCAATAGAAGGTGGATTCATTATGAGCATGGTATCAGCTGGCATCGGTTTGCAGGGAGATCTTTCACATCTGAAGAACGATTTCAAATTCCAGGACATGGTTGTGAGCTCACCAACAACCCCCTCAATTTACATTCTTGGGATGGCAATATCAGAATTAGTTTATTCAATTCCAGCTTTGACTGTTTTAACAATACTTGCAATAATATACATTAATGCATCAATCTTCTCAATCATAACAATAATTTTTTCCCTGCTCCTCATATTTTTCTTCTCAATCATGCTTGGTTTTTATCTTTCAACATTAACATCTGACATAATTCAGAGCTGGGCTTTTTCAGGTATAGTTTCAACTGTTCTATCAACAATTCCACCAGTATATTATCCAATAACATATATTCCTTTACCATACAGATACATTGCCTATCTCTCACCAACAACATATGTTGCTGAGATAGTGCAGAATGCAACCGGTTATCTTAACATTAGCTTTTTAAACTTAATCCTTGACTGGACGGTGCTTATAATTTTAATAATAATCCTTGCAATTGTTTCAATAAAAAAATCAAGATGGAGGGAAAAGTGATCAAAAATTTTTTATTACGAAAATTCTTTTAAAATTTATGAGTGAGATCGAAGATATTGAAAATTTGATGGATCTCTATGAAAAAGCAAAGAGTGAATTCAAAAAAGGAGAAATTGACAATGAAACATTTGAGAAAATAAAAAAGTATGTTGAAAGCCTTGGTAAATTTTTCAATTTACCCTATGAAGAAATTTTAAAGGAAAATGATAGGAAAACTTTCTTTGAAAAACTTGAAAAATTTATAGATTCATTACTTCTAGCGCTTGATAACAAAACGCAGAGCCTTAAAAAAGAGGCCGATGAAAAAACAAAAATGCCTGAAAATTATTTTAAATATTAAAAAATAAAAAAAAAGTTTATTGTTTATTTTCAGGTTTCCATTCCTTTGGAGGTTCAGATTTAGGTATCTTCTTCCTGTAATAAAAGACCTCAACGATTGCAATGACAACTAAGATTATTATTATCACGATCAAAACAATGTCAAGTGGTGATATACCTGTATATGTTGATGATACTGCAAGAACAGGGCTAACCATTAACTGTGATGAAGATATTGTTCCATTTTGTATCGGTGCCTTGTATCCTGATGGTAGGGATATGCTGTAGGAATAGTTACCGTAAGGTAGTGTGACTGTTATAACATTGCTTGTTGAATAATAGGTTTTTCCATTTATTGTCACTGACCAGTTTGCTCCTGATGGTAGACCATATTCCTGGAATGTAACAGTGTATAGTATAGCCTTATATGTCACATTTACAGTCTGTGAAGCTCCGTTTACTGTAACAACACCGCTTGATGGAGTTAATGAATAACCTGCAACGTTACCAACAATGAACTGGTATGTTCCATTTGGCTCGCTGAATGTTATTGTGTTTGATGTTGATGAGAGCATATTACCATTTATGGTAACGCTCCAAGTTGTACCGGATGCAAGACCGGATTCGATGAATGTTATTGTGTAATAAACCTCTGTGAATTTAATGTTTATAACAGTGGAAGATCCATTTACAGTGAATGTACCAGAGGAAGGTGATGGTGAATATCCGCTTGAATAAACAATGTAAGAATATGTTCCGTTTGGAAGGTTCACAGTTAAGCTGTTCTGTCCCGTTGAATATTCAACATTATTTATTTCCACTGTCCAAGCATAGTTTGTAGCGAGACCCATTTCATTGAATGTGACAGGATAAACCATCTCTGTGAATGTTACAGTTTCACTGTATGAATTTCCATTAATTCCGAATGTTCCCGAGAAGGATGAAGTATGGTATATCTCATTCACAGTTGCAATTGTATATGAATATGTTCCATTTGGTTCATTGAAAACAATTGTTGAAGTTGATGATGAAAATGACTGGCCATTGCTAAGATTAACATACCATTTTGTTCCTGCTGGCAAACCAACTTCATTGAATATAACGGAATATTTCACCTGTTCAAATTTTATGTTTATTGTTAAGTTTGCTCCATTAACGGTGAACGTTCCTGATGAAGGTATTGCATAATAACCTGGGATGGGCATAACTGAATATGTATATGATCCGTTTGTAAGTGAGAATGAAATGTTTCCTGTTGATTCCATTATTGATCCATTTACATTCACACCCCATTCTGTACCCTGGGGCAGGCCCTTTTCAACAAATGTAACACTATAGAGTTTATAGAAATTAACAGGAACAACCATATTTGAGGTAACGGTGAGAACAAGTTCATTTACAGGTGTTGTATATCCTGCTGGCGGTAAAATAAAAACTACGTATGTTCCAGGTAAAAGGTAGAATGTATCGTTTGCTGTTGTCGTAAAGTTAAGTACCAAAAGTGTGCTTGGATTTATTATTTCAACTGACCATGTTAGATTTTGGAATCCAATAGGTACAAAAGTTACCGTATAGCTTGTATAATTCAAAGGTAAATAATCACCGCCATAGTAAATATAGCCAAGATCGTTGAAAGGTATCATACCATTGAAGTTAAACCAGTAGTTACCTCCCTGGTAACCTGTTCCAAGTATGCTGCCTGTTAAATTATATCCATTGAATATAACATAATAGCTCAAGGGTTCCATTGAAATGTTCCATGAATCCACGTAAAGTGCTGGATAACCAGTATAAATGTCGTATGGTATGCTTATCGCAGGGTTCTGGACGCAGAAGTAATTGTTGTAAATTGTATTGTATGATGAATAAACTGAAATACCCATTGGAGGCTGATCCGCAAGGAAAATAGTGTTAATGGTCTTTTCAAGGTTGCTTTCAAGGAAATAGTTACCCCATATTACATTACCTGATACTGTACTATTCGGGTTGTATATAAGCAATGATGATCCCATACTGTAAAATGTGTTCTTTGCAATTAGATCACCCGTGGAGTTCCATAGAATAACGTTTGCTAAAGGAAAACCATTTAAGTAAGCTGTGAACCAGCCTGATATGTACTGTGTTCCATACAAACTCAAATGGGTTGTGTTGTAGAATTCAAAGTTCAGGTAATTGTAGGTTGGAAGTAGATAGGAGTTCAAAAATACATAATAATATGATGGATAGTAGACCATGAATGATGGCATGTTGTTGAGATCCACATATGCATTCGTGTTCATTATCAGTACACCTGAGAATGTTGGAAATGTATAATCATTAAATACAGCAAATATGGAATCTATTGGTGAATACTCATTGTTGAATATTACGTAAGGATTGCTCTCAGATCCATTACCCTGGAATGATATGTAGGATAGCTGATTGTTGTTGAAAGCATAAAGTGGTGTGTAAATACCCATTGAAAGATCCTTGTGAAGCCTGAAAACATTTGATGATGATAACTGTGTTATTATTGGATCATAATCGCTGAGCATAACCTTTGCTGAATAATTACCGTATGGAAGTTTGAAATTGTATTGACCGTTCAGAGAGAGAGGTGACCAGGCGGATAGTGATTCATTGAATGAATTACCAGGACTGACGAACATAAATGCGTTTGGAGGTGTAACCTGTCCATTAAAGTTCATGAATGCATTGTTCATTGAAGCATTCCACATACCAAATAAGAACGAAGGTCCTGGCTGTAGATATGCTGTTTCATTTGCCCAGTATTCTGCAATACCTTCAGAAGTCTCTCCTGTATCTGTTCCGAAATCAAAAGCTGCAGGAACATTCCTATACGATTTCAATGTTGAATTGTAATAAAGAAGATTCATTGTAGCATTTATATTGTATATCATTGTTGTGCTTCCGCCACCAGGCCCTCCTATCATAATTTCAGCATCATTTAATAGATAACCATTTGGTGTGATCTGTGATCCGCTCACAAGATAATAGGGCTGAGGTGTAACATATCCGGTTGGCATACCATAGGATGAGTTGAAAAGTACCGTATCGTATGATCCTGAAATTGATGTACCATTGGAAACAACGGTATAATTGAAGAAAACAGCTGTATCATCATTTATAACTGTGGAATTCAGATAAAGGTATACTGTGAATGGATATGATACTGTGAATGTAGGTCCTATTGCATAATAGAAAACACCTGGAACAAGAGTACCGTTGCCTGAAACTATTGAATTTGTACTCATGTAGAAAGCGGAACTTGAGAAATTCCATATGTTATCAAGGAATGTTAGCTGATGTGTTCTTGCTGAATAGAAAACAACATTCTGGTTCCAGAAAACATAACTTGAGTTACCAAAAAGTGTAACATGGTTTAGAACAGTGTTTAGTTGAAACGTAACACTGTATGGTCCATCATCCAACAGATAGAAATCGTAAAGGTTGTTAATCGTTACCTTTGCCTCAAAACTTGGTGTTTCATAAGTGTATGGCACAATTGCTCCAGTGCTGTTAACACTTATACCAAAATCACCAAGTCCCATTGGAGCAGGAGCGGATGAATACAATGGAGAAACAATATTCCCATGCTGTGGCTGTGCATTAAAGTTTGGCAGATAAACATATTTCAATGGTATGCCATCATTTTCCAGAGTTTTTAATATATTGCTTTTCAATACTTCAAGGTTTGTGCTTTTTTCGTTAAGGCCATTAACAACGTTTACCTTGTGGTATGTATTCTGTATGGTGTTTGATGCGCTGGTAAATGCGGGAACCAAAGAAATCACTAAAAATATTGCTACCAAAATTGCCCATATATTCTTCATATTTACCAAATGTAATTTCATGTGTAAATAATAGAAAAATTTTTCGGTACATTTTTAAAATTTACGGAATTATTTCCAATAAAGCATCCCTTAAAATTCTTGAATAGAATGTTATTGAATAATCCACATTTTCAGCTTTTTCTTCACCCACTGCCCTTACTGGTTTTTCATTATAAACAAGCATCTTAATTCTCTCACCAGGATGCAGTTCAATACCCTTTTTGAAAAATTCATCAAGTATATTTTTCTGTGGAATATTTTTTTCATATTCCCATGGTACTCTTGATACTCTCTTTTCTATCAAAAGATCCTTTGCATTCACTTTTCTTAATGAAAGATCATCAAGGTATTTTCTGTAAATGTTTATTATTTTCTCTCTTACATCATTTATTTTTTCAGGTGAATCAAGGGAAGAAAGAATTTTAAGACAATCCCCCTGGAAATTTGAGATGAATTTTGGTGTATCAGATCTTCGAAGCATAATCCCTCTGATTTTAAAGGATCCATCACTTTTTCTTGCAATGTACCTGTTTAATGCACCCACATCACCACCCTTTTCCTTTATTATTTTCAACCAGGTGTAAAAGCCTGAAAGATCTATAAAAAGCCCGCTCATTTCATTTATTTCTTTTATTGTTTTCTCAATATCCCCATTACCTTCAACCCATATTGAATCAACGATCCCATGGATGAATCTGAAACCATTTATTTCCGCAATTTCTTTTGTTTTTACAAGAATATCCCTGGAGAATGCGTTTATTGCCTCATGTACCTCAATGGATCCAAATTTTGCATTCCTGTAACCTGTATAGCCGAAAGATGTAACAAGCATCCATTTCAAAGCTTTATCAATTTTCTTTATTCTTTCATTCTCGGATTTTTTCGTTAATATTCTAAGTTTAAGTAAGGATTCAAGTGCCTGTGATAAAAATCCTCTTTTGTCCATGCAGACAGTATAGTTTATTTCAGGAACGGTGATGTAATTATTGCAATTAACATTCACTGTTTCAGGTGATAGATTTTTTGTAACAATTATTGAAGGATACATGGATGTGTAATCTATTTCATAAACATTCCAGTAAAAACCCGGTACGGGCTGGAAAACAACACCACCACGATCTGCCTTAACAAGCGTTTCAAGATCCTTTTCTTTCTCTATGTAGGTTTTATGCATTGGAACGCCTATACCGTTCAAAAGAGCTGTGTAAACCTCCATGGTTGAAACAAGTGTACCTGGGGTGGATCTTGCAGCATACGAAGCCTGGAGACCTGAAATTCTTGATGCGTGAATGATTCCATCAATACCTGATTCATTGAAAAGGAATGATGTTAAAGGATCAATTATTATTCTACCCCTCGGTATAAATGCCCTTTCCCTGTAATATTCCCTTCCATATGAAAAATATTCCCTTGATTTTATTTCCCTCCATCCATACCTTCTTCCTATTTTAAATTCTTTACCAAATTTTGGAACGATTTTTTCAAGGTATTTATCACCGTTCCAGAAAATGATTATGTCAGGATCCTGGCTTTCAATTTCTTCTTCAATCATTCTGAATGAATTTTCCTCAAAACTTTTGTTGTTTATTTTAACATTACCGTTATACTTCATTTCAAGTATTTTCAAATCATTATTTTTAAGGATTGAAAACCTATCAGAACCATCCCAGAATGGAAAAAGTTTTTTCCATGAAAGGTACATAACGCTTAATCTAACATCACCATTGTATATCCTATACCTTGAAAAGTTACCGAATCTATCCACATTTTCAACAATGTTGTAAAAGTATGACGGTATGGTTCCTATTGCAATACCATCATAAACTCCATCTATTGTCTTTATCTTTTTATTTTTCACATATTTGATTCCCTTTATTTTTAAGTCAAGCAATTCATCAAGGTTTTCACCCAATACATAAAATTCTGGAATGAATTCCTCAATTTTTTCAACTACCCTTTCACCATCCCTGAACCATAAATGAGCATTTTTACCAATATCAACATCCACCAGGATCATTTTCACATATCTTTCTTTTAATTTCTATCAGAATGGAAAGTATTGCAGCCTCTAAAGGATCATCAAGGGCATAGGATGCCTCCCCTGCATGCTTTTTCACATCCTTTATCAAAGAATCCATGATGTGGGAATCCTCTGCCCTCATGCTCTTTTTGTATTTTTCCCATCTTTCTATCAACGCGTCAATTTCCTGCCTTATGCTCGGAACATTCCTTCCCATTTTTCACACCTCCATAAAATATTCAAGAGAAGTCTGCCTCGGATCATGATAAATAAAAATTTCAGTTGAATTTGATCTTATTCTCCATCCAATACCTGTGAATTCCATGTCGATTCTATTGTATGGACCCCTATAGTTGAATTCACCATCATGAACAAAAATGGCAATTGAATCATAATCTTCAGCGTATTTTGTTAATGATATCAATAATGAATTCAAAAGAACAAATTTCTCATCCTTCTTTAAATCTGAATATGAAACAGGATCATGGAAAACAATAACCATGTCGTAATAATTCTTTAATGATTGAATAATCTCTAAAAGGGCATAGTATGTGAATCCCCTCCTTATTTTAATTGTACTCCTTATTTTCATTCTTTTAAGCAGGACATGTACGGTTCTTAGATCAACAGGTAAAACATTACCGAAAACAAGGTAAATGCTCTGCCCATATTTCTGAGTGTTTAAAATTAAAGATTCCCAGGGAAATTCCTCTATATTTCTTAAAACGTTCAATTTTCCTTCAACAAAAGGAATATTCATTTTATTAATAATTAAATTTTGCACTTTATTAATTTTTTTAAGGTTAATTAGCAGTGATCCAAAATTTTAAGAAAAAGAGATCCTGATGGATATATTTTCCTGAATTGATTTTAAATTTCACTAATTTTTTTAGGGTATTAAATCAAACTGTTGAAAAATCGTGATTTTTATTATGCCGGGTTTAAAGAAAAAATAATTGCATCTTAAATCATATAATTCCTACAATACCGCATCCTTATGTGGTCCGGAAGAGAAAGATTTTTCTTACCCACATTTTATAATTTATACAATGTTTCAACCATAAGATAATTCTGCTTCAAAAAATATATATTTCATTTCATTATATAGTATACTAAAAATGTGGTAAAAAAATTGGAAAGGTGGGATTGATGGCAAATGTTAAAAAGAAAAAAGAGGTAAGAAAAATACAATCGGATGAAATTAATGTATTTATCGAAATACCGAGAGGAAGCAATGTTAAGCTTGAGTATGATGAAAAATTAAAGGCACTGAGGGTTGATAGAATTCTTTTCACTGCAACATTTTATCCATTTAACTATGGTTTCATACCCAATACGCTTGGTGAAGATGGAGATCCTCTAGATTGTATTGTTATCACCTATGATTCTTTACCCCCAGGAGTATACATCAAATCCATTCCTATTGGTGTTCTTGTAACGGAGGATGAACATGGTACAGATAAGAAGATCATTGGTGTTCCTCATCCATCCATTGATCCAAAGTTCGCAAACGTAAAGTCTTTGGAGGATCTACCTCCAGGGATAAAGGAACAAATAGAGCACTTTTTCATGCACTATAAGGAGCTGGAGAAGGGCAAATGGGTTAAAGTTAAGGGATTCGAAACCGCTGAGAAGGCAAGGGAAATTATAAAGGAAGCATTTGAAAGAGCATACGAAATAGCTTAATTTGAATTTTTTGTTGATTAAAATAATTCATATGAAGAGGCCGCTAATAATATTCTGTGATGTAACTAAGAAAATGTGATAAACAAAGGCATAATCAAAACCAAAAAATGAAATATAAGAAAAGAGGACTATCATAATTAGTCATTTAGCAACGCAGTATATTCAATTAAGAACTTAATAAAATAAAAAGCCAATTTCTTAAGAAGTAAAAGAGAAAAGATTTATTTTCAGCACTTAATTTTCATCCATTATGGTGAGAACTGAAATAGATGAAATAAAGGATCTTTGCGATCACTGCCTTGGCAGGATCTATGCCCTTGAGGGTCATGGTCTATCAAATATGGATAGAGGAAGGGCAATAAGGGTTATTTATGCAATAGAGCATGATTTGAATATTGAATCCCTCTATCCTGAAAAATGTATGGTATGTGGAAACATTTTCGATAATGTTGAAAAATATGCACAATTAATTATTGATGAACTGAAAAATTACGAATTCCAGACTTTTTTAATAGGTTCAAGGGTAGATTTTGAAACAATGGAAAAGGATGAAAAATTGAGGGAAAAGTATGGTGGAAGGGGGGAGAAAATAACAAACGAAATTGACAGGGAAATTGGAAAAATTGTTTCTGAAAGAATAAATAAGGATGTTTCATTCAACGATCCGGATATTACAGCAATCATTGATGTCACATATGAATATGTTGAATTAAGGGTAAAGCCAATTTTTATCTACGGAAGGTACAGAAAGCTTGTAAGGGGTATTCCGCAGACAAAATGGATAAAGGGAAAGGGTGAAATGAGTGTCGAGGAAATGGTGGGTGAAATATGTAAAAAACATTTTCTCGGTCAAGGTTATGTTTTACATGGTGAAGGAAGGGAAGATGTGGATGTGAGAATGCTGGGTAATGGAAGGCCTTTCATAATTGAAATTGATCATCCAATAAAAAGGAATGTTGATCTAAAAACAATTGAAAATGAAATAAATGAAACATTCCATGATAAAATAGAAGTGAGATTATTAAAATATGTATCCAGGAAGGATGTTTCAAATTTAAAGGAAAGGAGAAGCAGAAAAAAGTATATTTTAAAAATATCTTTTGAGGAAAACATTGATCCAGAAAAGGTTTCTGAAATTTTATCCCAGTTTCAGGGGAAAGTTATTTATCAGAGAACACCATTAAGGGTGCTAAAAAGAAGAGCGGACAAGGTAAGGGAAAGAAAAATACACAGCATAAAGATCATTGAAATTAAGGAAAGGGAAGTGACAGTTGAAATAGTTACCGATCCAGGACTATACGTTAAGGAGTTCGTCCATGGCGATCATGGAAGAACAAGGCCAAACCTGGCAGAAATGTTTGGTGGTAAGATTAAAATAGAAAGTCTTGATGTGGTTGAGATAGAAACGGAGGATTGAAGATGGCCGAGATGTCGCATGGCCCAAGGGCCAGATCGGGTAGAAAGTTAAAAAAGAGAATTAGAGAGAAGGGTATGCCCCCAATTACAAGGTTCCTTCAGGAGTTTGAAGTAGGTGAGAGTGTTGTTATTGACATTGATCCTTCACAGCATAAGGGTATGCCCCATCATAGGTTCCAGGGCAGGATAGGTAAGGTTCTTGGTATGCAGGGAGATGCATACCTTGTTGATGTTACCGAAGGATCCGTTCATAAGGTGATAATTGCATCACCAGTTCACCTTAAAAGGATCTGAGGGATAAAATGATAAAGAAATACCTCACAATAGCTGAAGTTAAGGAATATCTCCAGAAGATTTCCAAAGAGAGGGAGTTGAATTCAATACAAAAAAATGCACTGAAGTATGGAGAGGATTTTTCAAAGGTAGATCCATCAAAGGTTGAATCTTTGAAGAAAAAGCTCATGAAGGTTGAAATAGTTAACGAAAAATATGCTGTAAAGTTACTCGATATAATGCCAAGAACACCCGATGAGGTAAGGGCCATATTTTTGAAGGACAAGATTGTTCCAACCCCCGAGGATATACAGAAGATACTTGAAATTTTAAGCAAGGTAAAAGAGGAGTGAGGGGGAAATGGAGGATTTTGCCTACATACTTGATTATCTACCCCAGGGTAGAGCGGATGAAAAGAGTTTTAAAAGGACTCCACTTGCCCTTGCGGTTGGTGAAACTGAGTTCAAGCTTTTTGAACTCATACCAAAAATAAATGTAACATTGACAATAGGTGAGAGGGTATACATAGGTAAGGATCTTGATAAAAGGGTAAAGATTGAACATGTTAAAAGAAGGATCACATACGATGAACTTACAAATGCTGCACAGAGTGAATTACCCTATGTTCTTGAGGAAATAGTTAAGAAGAATGAACAGAGGTTTGTTGAATTTTTCAACAAGGCATCGCCTATAACAACAAGGTTTCACATGCTTGAATTATTACCCGGTCTGGGAAAAAAGACCATGTGGTCAATAATAGAGGAGAGGGAAAAGGGTCCATTCAAGAGCTTCCAGGATCTTGTTGAAAGGGTAAAACTTGTTCACAGGCCTGAAAAATTGATTGTTAATAGAATTCTTGAAGAACTAAAGAATAGAGATATAAAGTACAAGATTTTTGTGGCAAAATGATGAAGAAAAAACTTGGTCAGGTTTTTCTGAGAGATAAGAACATCGTAAACATAATCATCAATGAAGCAAATTTGAATGAAAACGATATAGTTCTTGAAATAGGACCTGGAAATGGTGTTTTGACAAGGGAATTACTAGGATCAGGTGCAAAGGTAATTGCAATAGAAAAATCCAGTGAATTTTACGATTTACTTGAAACACTATTCAGGAATGAAATAGATAATGGTAAACTTAACCTTATCCTTGGTGATGCTTTAAAAATTGACTTTCCATATTTCAACAAGGTTGTTTCAAACATACCGTACAACATCTCTTCACCAATAACATTTAAGCTGTTGAATTACAAATTTGATCTTGCAATAATAATGTATCAGAAGGAGTTTGCTGAAAGAATTGTTGCAAAGCCCGGGAATAAAAATTACTCAAGGCTGAGTGTTGCAGTTTATTATTACGCTGATGCACAAATAGTTAGAAGGGTACCAAAAAACTGTTTTTACCCTGTACCAAAGGTTGATTCAGCCATTGTTAAATTGATTCCCCATAAAAAGTTCCAGGTAAGTGATGAGGAGAAATTTTTCAATCTTTTGAAGATTCTATTTTCACAGAGAAGGAAAATGATTAGGAATATACTGAAAATGGAAGATATTCCGTATGGTGATAAAAGGGTTGAAGAATTAAGTCCTGAAAAAATAGCTGAACTTGCAGAATTTTTGATTTCAAAAAATTTAATATGAGTTGAAAAAGTTTTCAATGGGCACAAAATCATTACCCTTTAATTCAACTGCACCTTTCACATACTCTCTGTATATTTTAAAAACATTCCTGAACTCCTGTGGTATATGATCCATTGGTGAATTCCTTGGATCGAAGTGCAGCATTTCCACATGCTCATGTGGAATTCCTTCCACATCAAAACCCCTTTGCTTCAACAGATAAAATGTATGTTCCTTTTCATCCCTGTCAAGCCTTAGGGGTGCTTTTTTAAGGTTCTCACTTAAATTCTTTATGTGTTCATCCTTGTATTTTATTATCCTTGGATCAACATCGTTCGCCAGGGTGAATGAAAGTATACCAAGGCATTTCGTACATACACCGCAAGGAACGATTTCACCATCTTCAATGTGGCATGAATGGCATGATCTCTGGTATTTGAAAAGTTGTGGATACCTCTTTGAAAGTATCCTTTCAACAATCAATCCCGTTATGGGCCTTACTATGCTCCACTGTCTCATTTTTAGACCCTTTCTTGTAAAATACTCTGTGTTGTAAAGATCAAAATCCACACTCTGGTCATATATTCCAAAGTAATGCCTTATTCCATTGAAGTAATAATCTGCCCTGGGATCATCGTACTCACTTCCAAGAAGAATGTTCCCCACGTTATATTTTATGAACAATGGCATCATTGAAAAAATGTATGGGCCAAATATGAAAAGTCTTATTGGATATGTATCCGCTCTTATTTTTCTATGATCCTCCCTGATTATTTTTAAGTGATCAAGCATGAAGAGATAGAACCTATCTATGTTAGACCATACCTTCTTTGTATTTTCCTCAAAGTTTATGAAACCTCTGTAGGCTGGTAAAGCTGTTCTCCAGTGTCCTCCGGATTCATTGAAAAATACAGGGTATGTTTTGCATCCAATTTCCTTAAGTAAACCGTATGTGAGCAGGCTTTCCTTTCCACCAGATGATAGTACAGCGCATGTTTTATTATCCTGATTACCTTTGAATTTTTTATTCTCGATGCCCTTTGTTTTTATTTTCGCTTTACTCCTTGCATTTTCAGGTACCATTTCCTCCTCTTTGGGTATGTATTCCTTTTTTATGAAATCGGCCCTTCTTCTGCATATTTTGTTTACGAATATGTCTCTTGCAATTATTTCCATGTGATCATTTATATATTTTACATCCTCTTCATTCAAAGGGAAATCAAGATAAAGATTGTTTGTGAACAATCCATAATTGATCAACGGCATTGTTACCATGAGTCTTGCAAGGTTTTCAATGTTTTCAACTTGAATATTTTCCTGGTAGGAAAAAATAAGATCGAAGGAGAAATTTTCATCAAGGGTTATTTTTCCTTTTATTCTCTTATCCTCAATGATGGGTTCTGAAACATCGATCCTTTCAAAGCTTATGAGATCCAATCAGTAACCACCCTTTGCAAGGACATCAGCTCTTTTTTCAAACTCTATCTCAAACCTGCTCTCCTTCATTTCTATGATTGCCTTTGCAAGTTTTTTCACACCTGTATACAAAGGGGCATCAACGGGTACCTTGTATTTTTCTTCATATTCCTGTATGTAGTATGGTACCTCAAATTCCTGCATCTTTTCCGTGTTTATTGATATTCCAACTATTGGATGGCCGGATAGGAGTTCTATAACTTCCATGAATTTCCTCAAATCAGGTATTGGATACTTTTCAAATCCATCATAGTAAAGCCTTTTGGGTGCATGCTGTAAAACAATTGCCTCGGGTCTTGCTGCTGCAATGATCTCAAATCCACCCGGATAGGCGGGATGCATTATACCTCCCTGTCCTTCTATCAATATGAAATCTGGATGGTGATCCTTCCAGGCTCTGACTACCTCGCTCTCAATACCACCGGCAACGAAATCGTTTATCATTGCATCGATCAATGCACAGTATTCAGCACCCTGCATCCATGCGGTCTGGCCCGTTCCAACAAATATTGCCTTGTAACCCATGTCCTTCAGTGTTTCTGTGAGCATTATTGTTGTTGTCCTTTTTCCAATAGCACTGTCCGTTCCAAGAACCGCAACCTTCAGGGCCTTTACATTTTCTATTTCCCCTGTAAAGAATTCCTGTTTTTTGAGGAACATTTTCCTAACATCAACAATCTCAACACCGTATTTTTCAGCAAGGTATGAGAACTCAGGATCATCGCTTAAAAATTCATGCAAACCTGAAACAATACCCATGCCATGTTCAATTGCCTTCCTTATGTATGTTCTGTATTCTGGTGGTAAATATCCACCATCGGTTGCCGCACCCACAATGAGTATATCGGGTTTAAGTGCAAAGGTTTCCTCTATTGATCCGAATATTGGTATGTTTCTGTATTTTCCATCAAGGACATAACCTGCATCCATGCCAGCAAAGTTTGAATCTATAACACCTATGATCTCGTATCTTTTGGAATACCTTACAAGTCCATGGGCTGTTTTTCCATTTGTTGATCCATAGACACCCTCTGCCAAAATCACTGCTCTAGGTAGCATATCCGGCCCCCCTTGATAATCCTGTATACAAAATTCAAAAATGTCAACTCAAACCAAAAACTTTTAGGTGGATGGCCGTCGTCATCCTCTTCCATTCTTAATCAACGCCTCCGTATTTATCAACCTGTGGTTGATCTTAATCTTCTATTTAAATTTAACTGAGAATTTAACCAAATTTTTTAAGAAAATCTTTTAAGGGAATGGTTAATCCCTGCATTATGCTTAACATAGTTGGTCTTGGTTTGAACCCTAAAAAACATTTAACACTTGAGGCAATGGAAAGAATAGATGAATCATCAACAATTTTTATGGAAAATTACACATCAAGGATAGTTGATATGGATAAGGAGTTTCTTGAAAATCTTATTAAAAAGGATATTGAAGTTTTGGAAAGGGAGGATGTGGAGGATGGCAAAAAAATAATTGAAAAGGCAAAGGAAAGCATTGTTTCATTACTTGTTCCAGGTGATCCAATGATTGCAACAACACATGTTTCTCTGGTTCTCATGGCAAAGGATTCGGGAATTCCTGTTAACATTGTGAATGGTATTTCAATTCAGACTGTAATTCCATCAATACTTGGAATACAGAGTTACAAGTTTGGAAGGACCGTAACAATACCTTTCCCTGAATACGATTTTTACCCTGAAAGTGTTTACAGGTACATTGAAAAGAATATTGAGAATGGTCTCCATACCATTGTCTTACTTGACATAAGGAAGGATCTTGAAATGCATGCAATTATGGCTCTCGATATACTGGAGAAAATGGAATCCTTGTATCATGGTGATGTTATTAATGAAGACAGGATCATTGCTGTTATATCAAAAGCCTGCTCGGAAAGGATGAAAGTAAATGTTGACAAATTTTCAAGGATAAGGGAAAGGGATCTGGGTGAACCTTTGCACACAATTGTTATCTTGGGTAATCTTCATTTCGTGGAAAAGGAAGCTTTACAAAAAATTGCAAATATGCCGGCCGATATTTTATAATATATTTACAAAAAATTGATAAAAAGTTTAATTTATATCGGTGTTGGTTTTGAATCCAGGAGATATCCATTTGCTATGTAATCACTGTAAACGTATCCTCCTAAATCTGTCTTGCAGTCATTATATCATATACGGTGAAATTCCCGAATATGATTTTAAGAGATGTTACGGGAACCATGTGTTATTCAGAGGGCTGTATAGTTTCATAGTATAATTCAAATTTCCGATCATAGTCCAGCCAACGGATCCATTTTCAAACTTTACAAATATTGGTTGTATGTTTAATCCTGTCACCTCAATATTTCCATTTATTATCATAATATAAGAAGAATTCAAAACCTTAATTTGAGAGACCGTTGTTGTAATTGGTTCTCCAGTATTTGGATCGTAGGAGAGTGTTTTCATTCCCACCTTAAGATCCTGTACAGGTATTTGTTCTCCATTTGATAATGTAATGTTTGTTCCGTAAACCACACAACCTCCACCACTAGTTGGTGTTATTGTGTATATGTATGCACCCAACAAAGGTAGTTGCATGGAACCCTGACCATTTATTTGATAATATACATTAGTGTTAAGGACATAGGAATCTACAGTCTCATTAGCTGGCGCATCATAGAATATATCTAAAACAGTAAGGAAGGATCCTGTGTTTTGCCAAGAAATCAGTCCAATTATACCCCTCAGAATGCTCAATGATATTCCTAAAACTGCAGCTGGAGGGTATACTACTCCGGCAAGTGAGGCAAATATTGCGCCTATGGTTATAATCTCTTCAACCAATGGCCCATAATTTTCAGTTTGTTGATAGAGATTAAGGGATGAAATACTGTACTGAGGATTGATATTGCCTGTTCCAAGAGATGCATTGTAAAACTGGTAATTGGTAAAATTATTTATTTTTGACAAGATAGAAGGTATTCCATAACCATAGCCCATTGATATGGAAGAAGAAGATGTACCAATGTTAACCAATGCAGCCACAGCAATATAATTATTTAGATAGATAATACTTCCGTGAGCAACGTAATATGCTCTATAAGTAGCAAGTTCAAGCTGTCCCATCACATAAGTGTAGGCGGATGAAGGTTCATTATATTCTTTTCCTACATGGACAATAGTTTGTCCTGAATACCCACTTATAGTAGCAATCGCACCACCTGTTTGATAGCTTACGCTTGAAGATGAAAAAGGATTAATTGCTAAGCCAACATTAATAGTTGAATAACTTCCCATGTTTGAGACAAGAACTCCATAAGCATCCCCACCAAAAGTTGCCCAGGAGATAGGTATTTGTGTAAGGTTGCCAGAACCTGACGGATAGAAAGTATTATTTTGCATTGCCCAAAAGTATCCATTCCAGGAAAGTGGATTAGGTAAAGGAGAACCAATATTATTTTGTATTTTATTTTCTAAAGAATTTACGTAAATGGCTGGAGTAACATTCGTTTCATTCACTAAATGATCCATCCTGTCATGTTTCACCATAACAACAGCCGATCCTGACTTTCCATTTAAAATGTCCTTTGGAGTGAGTAGTACACTTCCCGTTGTGAAATACAAACTTCCATTGTATTCATATGTTACAAAAAGAAGTATGTCTGGAAGATAACCAGCATTTGAAAGATTTCCATGGTAAAATTTTAACCATTCATTTGAGATCCTTTTAAGTAAAGTAAAGTTTGAAACAACTGCATTACCATTATGCTCGGTTTGCCTTAAAAATACTGTCTGTAATATGGAACCATTTGATGGTGGTGTAAGTATCATTCCCTGGATTGTTGCATTATATATGGGATTTCCATTAAAATCAACCACCCCTACAGAAATTGACTGATCATTTAATTGAGCATATACTATAACAGCAATACCTGAAAGTATGATTATAATGGATATTATCAAAGCAACTCCCCTTTTAGTTAATTTTCCCTCCGCCATGTGTATCCCCAAATGGATGTTATTACCAAAGATATATATATTTCTTCGACAAAAGTTAAAAATAATGAAAAATTTTTTAAGAAACTGTCGTATTTTTTATTTTCAAAAATTAAAAATGGATTTTTTTGCTTACAAAGATCCTTTATTAAAAAATTTGAATAACTATTTTTACAGTATCCAGCAATTCGTACAATTTAAATAAAGGAAAAAGATAAAGAGAAAACGTATGGACATTGCGGAGGAACTTGCAAAAAAGCGGAAAGAAATATCTATTGCGGAATTTTTTGAAAAGAACAAGCAAATATTGGGTTTTGATTCACCTCAAAAATCACTTGTTATGGCTGTTAAGGAAGCTGTGGACAATTCTCTTGATGCCTGTGAGGAGGCCATGATACTTCCTGAAATAAATGTTGTCCTTGAAAGGGTTGAAAAGGATGAATTCCTTTTAACTGTTGAGGATAATGGTCCTGGAATAGTAAGGAAAGAGGTTCCGAAGGTATTCGGACAGTTTTTGTATGGTTCAAGGTTCTACTCAGTTAGGCAGACAAGGGGCCAGCAGGGTATAGGCATATCTGCTGTTGTTCTTTATGGCCAGTTAACAACAGGAAAACCAACAAAAATAATATCAAAGATAGCAAGTGAAGACTATGCCCATTATTTTGAATTGATGATAGATACAACAAAAAATCAACCAAATGTTTTAAAGGAGGATGTTGTGATAGTTAACAAAAAAAGTGGTGTTAAATTACAGATTCCTCTTAAGGGTAAATATGTTAAAGGTAAGCAGAGCATAATTGAATATCTTCAAAACACAGCAATTGTGAACCCGCAAGCACAGATAACATTTGTTGATCCTGATGGCATGAAAATAACATTTGAAAGGGTATGGAATGAACCAATTCAGCCCCCAAAGGAAACAAAACCCCATCCTCTCGGTGTGGAAATCGGACAGTTGATGAAGATGGCAAGGATAACAAAGGCAAAAAAATTATCAAGATTTTTGACTGAAGATTTCAGCAGGATAAGCACACAGCTTTCACTTGAAATATGTAAAATAGCAGGTTTGGACCCGGAAATGGATCCGCATTCATTACAGTTAGAAGATTTCAAAAAATTACAGAATGCTTTTAATTCAGTTAAAATTTTACCACCATCACCTGAATCTTTATCGCCCATAGGTGAAATTCTAATAAAAAAAGGTTTGAAAAATGTTCTTGGTGATTTAAAGCCCAGTTTTTATTCAATACCTGTCTCGAGGAAGCCTTCAGTTTATTCAGGAAATCCATTTGTTGTTGAGGTTGGACTTGTTTACGGTGGTGATATACCTCAGGATGAGCCCGTTAGGATCTTAAGGTTTGCGAACAAGGTACCTTTACTTTATCAGGCAGGTGCATGCGCAATCACAAAGGCTGTTGAAAACATTGACTGGAGAAAGTACGGTCTGGAGCAGAGGGGTGGAACTGGTATACCTGTGGGGCCCATGATAATACTTGTTCATGTTGCATCGACAAAGGTACCTTTCACATCGGAAGCAAAAGAGGCTATTGCTGAAATACCTGAAATAATGAATGAACTTGATCTGGCTCTGAAGGAATCTGGCAGACAGATAAAAACATTTTTGATTAAAAAGGAGGTTAAGAAAAAGTTAACAGATAAATTCTTTCTTGTGCAAAAGATACTTCCAAAGATTGCTGAAAAAAGTGCAGCAATTTTGAACAAACCTGTTCCGAAACTTGAACCTGTTATTACAAAAATAATGAATGTTTTATGGATTGATGAAAATGTTGAACAGAAGGGATCAATCGCAAACATAACTGTGAATGTATGGAACTTTACACCTGATGATAAAAATATAAAATTGTATGGGGACATACCTGAAGGTAAGATAGATAAAAATTCAATAGATGAAAATGGTAAATACATGGAAAGTGAGGATTATATATTATGGGAATTCCAGATAAAATCTCTTGAATTAAAAAAATTAAGGTTCATGGTTTATGATCTAAAATCGAATTACAGTGAAACAACATACTACATAGAGGGAATGGATCCTGTTCATGTTGTTGGTGCGGAACCATTACCTGGTGACTGGAACATTGAAAAGCTCAGGGCAATAATTGAAGAGGAGGAAGAAGAGGAGGAAGAGGAAAATGGAGAAGAGTAGATATGAACTAGCACTTGAAGCACTTGAAAATATTGTTAAAAACGTTTATCAACAGCTAGAAAGTGGAGAAATACCATCCATGTCACTTCCAGCAAGAAACAAACACAACATAAAACTTGACCTTTTAACAGGTGTATGGAAATATGGAAATGAAAAGATCGTTAGGTCTGCAAAGAAAATCGATGGAGCCTATACCTTGCTTAGAACAATGTATCTCATGGACTTCATAAAGGAGATGATAGTTCAGAATAAGTCATCAACGCTCAGGGAAATGTACTATATATCCGAGGGATGGGATCTAGCCAAGTTTCACACACAGGACGAATCGGACAAACTTGTTGAGGATCTTGAAGTTGTAACAAAGTTTTTGAGGGAGGATTTCAAGCTGAGGCCTGAGGAGAACGGTGCAACAGTTATAGGAAACATTACATTTGAGGAAATAAACAGGAAGGGTAAGCCACAGAAAATAAACTGCAGGGACGATGTGGGTGATGCTGGTTATGCAATTCCATACAACGTTGAAAAGGATAAGTTAAAGATAATTGATGTTGATGCTGATTTTGTTCTTGCAATAGAGACAGGAGGTATGTTTGACAGGCTTGTTGAAAACGGATATGATGAAAAGGCAAGGGCAATACTCGTTCATCTCAAGGGACAGCCCGCAAGGAGTACAAGGAGGTTGTTGAAAAGATTAAACGAAGAATGGAAACTTCCTGTTCTTGTTTTCACTGATGGTGATCCCTGGTCATTCAGGATATATGCCAGTGTGGCATACGGTGCAATAAAAACCGCACATATTTCAGAATTCCTTGCAACACCCACGGCTGAGTTCATAGGAATAACAGCAAGCGATATTGTTAACTATGATTTACCAACGGACAAACTGAATGATAGGGATATTGCAGCTTTGCATGCTGAACTGAGCGATCCAAGGTTCAACACACAGTTCTGGAAAAATGAAATAGAACTAATGCTAAAATTGGGTAAAAAGGCGGAGCAGCAGGCTCTTGCAAAATATGGTCTTGATTATGTAACCGATGTTTATTTACCCGAAAAGGTTTCAGCACTGGGATTATGAAGGAAGGAATGACAAGTCTGGATATTTACGCTTGGTTGAAAAAGAATTCATACTTTATTGAAAATTCGTACATTAAGAAAATTTTTATGGATGATGAGAGGGTTATTTTAAAAATACACAAAAAGGATCTTGGGAACAGGGATCTTTTCCTTGATCCACAGGGTTGGATCTATTTCGGTGAAAGGGAGGAAAATGAAATATCATCAAAGGTGAAATTTTTGAGGGATATACTTGAAAACAAAAGGATTGATAATGTGAACCAGCTTAACTTTGACAGAATATTGATTTTTAATCTTTCAGGAAATATGAAAATAATATTTGAGATGTTCGGTGGTGGAAATTTTATTTTAACAGAAAATGGAAAAATTATCTTCGCCATAAAATACAGGGAATGGAGAACAAGGAAAATAAAGGTTGGTGAAACATATGTCCCTCCACCACACACACTCAATCCTTTAAATTTATCGGAGAATGAATTCATTGAGAATTTAAAGGAGAACAGGGAAATTGTAAGGATACTTGCAATAAAATTTAATCTGAGCCATTATTCGGAATACATATGTTCAATATTAAACATTCAAAAAGATAAATTGGGTAATGATTTAAGTGCTGATGAATTTAAAAGAATTTACAACGAAACAAAAAAGATCCTTGATGGCATTGATGGAAGGGGTTACATATGCAATAACAGATTGAGTGTTATTAAATTCAATGATTGTGTTGAATATGAAAACATAAACGATGCAATTCTTAACATACCAAAAGAGGAGGAAAAAAGTGAGGAGGAGAGAATAAGGGAAGAGCAGATCAAGGCAATAGAGAATTTCAGGAAGCTTGCCGAGGAATACAGGAACATAGGTGATTTTATTTTTTCAAATCTTGAAAAAATAAATGGAATAGTTGAAGAAATAAAGAAGGGTATGAATGTTGAAAACATTGTTAAAAGGGATGGTAAAAATGTTACAATCAAATTCCAGGATTTTCCATATGAAATAGAACTGGATCTGACAAAAAAGGTGAGCGAGAACGGTAATTATTACTATGAACTATCAAAGAAAATGAAGGAGAAGGAAAAGGGTGCCCTTGAGGCAATGTCAATAAAAAAAGAAAAAAAGGAGAAAAAGGAAATAAAAAAGGAGAGGAGCAGGTTCTGGTTCGAAAAGTACAGATGGTTTTTTTCATCGGAAGGTGCACTGGTCCTTGCTGGAAGGGATGCAAGAACGAACGAGGAGGTTGTTAAAAAGTACCTTGGAGAAAGGGATTATTATGTTCATGCCGATATTCATGGTGCTCCCAGCGTTGTTGTTAAGAACACAAACATCACGGAAAAAACTCTCATAGAGGCCGGAATATTCGGGCTTTCCTATTCAAAGGCATGGAATGCGGGGTTGATGGCAGGGGATGCATACTGGGTAACATATTCACAGGTGAGTAAAATGGCAGAATCCGGTGAATATGTTCCGAAGGGTGCATGGGTAATAAGGGGGAAGAGAAACTATATGAGGAATCTTCCATTGATGCTGGCAATAGGCATTATTGAATACCAGGGACAGAAAATAATGATGTGCGGTCCCATTGATGCGGTAAAGGCAAAAACTAATGATTACATTATAATAGTTCCAGGTAATGTGGAAAAAAGCCAGATAGCTGAAATTGTTTCGAAAAAATTCAACTACGATAAGGATGAGGTAATGAGGATCCTTCCGCCAGGTAATGCTGAAATAAGGGAGAATGTCTGAAATGACTGAGTTGAGTGTTATTGTAACTGTGAGGAATGAGGAAAAGCATATAAAAGATTTGTTGGAATCACTTTCCAGACAGAAGGAGGACTTTGAGCTTGTTGTTGTTGATGCTGAAAGTACAGATAAAACAGTTGAAATTTTAAAAAGTTATGAGAAAAGATTGAAAATGAAAATAATTGTGAAAAGGTGTTCCAGAGGGGAGGGAAGGAACATAGGCGTTGAAAATTCTTCAGGAAAAATTGTGATATTCACGGATGGTGATGTTGTTGTATCCGATTCCTGGTTGAGTGAAATGAAAAAACCATTCCTTGAGGGTTACGATTTTGTTGCCGGTAAAACAATACAGGTGGGAAAGGAAAAGTTCAAGGTACTTGACAGGGTTGGTATTTACTACAATGGCATAGATTTAACATACCCATCCTGCAACCTTGCATACAGGAAGGATCTTTTCATTAAAATAGGGGGCTTTGATCCCCAATTTATTACGGCTGAAGATATTGATCTTAATTTAAGAGCACTTATGGCAGGTGCAAAATTTTTCTACAACGAAAATGCTGTTGTTTACCATAAGACAAGGAGTGATGTTATTTCATTCCTAAAACAGGCATTCTGGAACGGCTATGGAAGAAAACAGTTAACAAGGAAGCATGGAAATCTGTGGAAATCATATTCATTCAAGAACATGTTCAGAAAGGATCAAATAAATATATATGGCATTCTAAGATTATCCTTTGGCTTGATTGGATATCTTTATGCAAAGATAAACATTAGGTGATACCAATGATATCCATCGTTATACCAACAATGAACGAGGAAAAAACAATAGGTGCTGTAATTGAAAGGATAAAAAAATCTGTTAAGGGTGAATATGAGATAATAGTTGTTGATAAAAGTAACGATAGAACACCTGAAATAGCTAAAAGCATGGGTGCAAGGGTAATACATGAGGAAAGAAGGGGATATGGAAGGGCTTACAAAACAGGATTCGAGCATGCAAATGGGGAGATAATAGTTACAATGGATGGCGATAATACCTATCCACCGGAGGTAATAAACGATTATGTGAAATATTTGATTGACAATAACATCGATTTCATATCCTGTGATAGATTAACATATCTTGATAAAAGGGCAATGTCACAGGCCCATAGATTCGGTAACTTTGTTTTGAATATAGCAGTCCTTGCACTATTTTTTATAAAGATAAAGGATTCACAGAGCGGTATGTGGATCTTTAGAAAAGATCTTTTGAAAAAGATAAGGGTATACAGTGATGGAATGCCATTTTCTGAAGAATTGAAGATTGAGGCGTGGTACCATGGAAAGGCTGTTGAACTTCCCATACATTATGGTTTGAGAGAAGGTGAAAGAAAACTACAGACATTCAAGGATGGTCTGAGAAATTTAATCTATCTGTTTAAAAAAAGGTTCATAATAGGGATTGGTTAAAAAAAGGAAAATTTATTAGTATTCAATTGGATTGCTATTATACCTGAGATAATGAATCAGAAAATGCTCTATGCAACCCTGAAGGACAAAATAGTCGAAATATTGAACAGAGAGGAGAAGAGCATATCATCCATATCCAAGGAACTTGAAAAGAACGGTATAAAAATACACAGGCTTATTTTAACGGGCTATCTGCAGGCCCTGAGGGATCTTAACATACTGAAGGAAAAGGAAATACAGCCATCAAAGATTTATTCGGTTCTTTCAAACGATGAAAAAACAATTTATGAAATAATAGGTGGTTACGTTTCAGAACATCCAGAATCATCCGATTTGTGCCTTTACATTCTTTATAAAATTTTCAAAAGACCCATATTAAAGTGGGAACTTGATAAATGTGGTGTTGGCAGGCCAGAACAGTGCGACAAGGTATACGGTGATGAAAGGAAGAATGCAATAGCAATTCTTGAATCCATGAACATAACCGTTCCTAAAAATATGCCTGCCTACATACCAAAGAAGGAATACAGGGAGGAGCTTGAGGAAATTTTAATTAAAATGGTCATAGATAGTTTCAGCCTTCAGAAATATATGCAGGTGAAGGGTACACAGATGAAAATAGATGATTCTATTTGATTATACCGAAACCTATCAATCTCCATCTGTTCTGAATTCTCCTGCTTATTGCAACCCTCTGACCCTTTTCAGCTATGACAGGATACTTTAATGTTATATCGGCATCATCATCCCTTGCACTCTTAACTATTCCAACAGTTGTTGTTGTACCAACGCTTAACATTAAAGCCTCATTTGTCCTTATTTTATCAACCTTAAGTTCCTCAATGAATCCAACAACGTATTCCAGGAGATGCACCTCTATTGTTAAATCCTGTATAATATCTGGTAAAGTTCCAGGCTTTCCCACCATCCTTCCAATCAATCCATCGGCCTTTGTCAAGGATGGATCAAGTTTTGTTCCTATTGCAACAAGTCCTCCGGGCCTTACCTCCTCCCAGCTCCTTCCACCGGAATAGAGTGAAACTATATCAGTGTATATTGGTTCCCAGACGGTCTTCTTTCCCTTGGTTACCTGGAAACCCGGTGAAATCTCTATTTCATCCCCGACCCTGAACCTGCCCTGTATTATTGATCCACCAACCACACCACCAACAAGTTTGTCGGGCGGTGTACCTGGTTTGTTCACATCAAAGGATCTTGCAATGTACATTCTTCCAGGTTTCTTCGGATCGAACTTTGGTGTTTTTATAACCTTTTCTATGGCCTCGATCAAAACATCAATGTTTACACCCTGCTGTGCGCTCACGGGAATTATGGGTGCATTTTCAGCTATTGTCCCCTTCACAAATTCTTTTATTTCTTTATAATTCTCAAGAGCCCTTTCCTGACTAACAAGATCAATTTTATTCTGAACAATAATAATCTGTGATACACCAACAATTTCAAGTGCCTTTAAATGCTCCCTTGTCTGCGGCTGGGGGCATTTCTGGTTCGCTGCAACAAGGAGGAGTGCACCGTTCATTATGGCTGCACCTGAGAGCATTGTTGCCATGAGTGTTTCATGCCCTGGTGAATCAACGAATGAAACAACCCTTTCAAGTGTTAGGTTTCCATCACACTTCAGGTTTGCGGATGAAACATACCTCTTTTTACCATTCTCCTCACAGATATAAAAGGCAGCATCCGCATAACCAAGTTTTATTGAAACACCCCTTTTAATTTCCTCACTGTATGTATCCGTCCAGGTTCCTGTTAATGCCTTTGTAAGGGTTGTTTTACCATGATCAACATGACCAACCAGACCGACATTCACTTCCGGCTGTCTTGGCATTTCTGTCATTTCTGATCTTCGGTTTTGGCCGGGAATGGTGCTTCACCGTATTCAACAACCATTGTGTTTATCTGAACAATTTCACCTGTTATTGTATTTCCCCTCAAAAGTTTCTTCTTCCTCAATCCCTTTTTCTTTGGGTGAAAACCTAAACCCCCTGAATGAAGGATTGCCTTTCTTATACCTCCCTGTATGTTAGGAGACATGGGGAATCCATCCTTATCCGTTCCACCAGTTATTTTTAATTTATAACCTGAAAGTTCAACAATGGATCCGTCTATTATATCACCTATTTTCTTCCCAATAAGGGAATCAGCGGTGGGACTTTCAACATCCTTCTGGAACGATTTTCCTGTCTTTGGATCCGATACAACAACCTTGAATGTAACCATATTTATACACCGTGCTTTTATCTTTAATATAAAAGGAATATTTTAATTTTTGTGAATGCGTTTGGCATATCAAAACAAAAATTTTTATTCAATTATTTATTCCATTCCTTTATAAACTTCAGGGAAAAGTTTGCCATGAGGGTTCATCTTCGATGTCCAATTTTCAGGTTTTTTAATGAGAGGAGAATGAAGAAATTCAAGTTGGTGAAATAAAAAAATTGAAGCGTTAGTTTTATCTATCCTTTTAATTTATGGTTTGAATGAGCAGGTGTGGTGTAGCATGGTAGCACTAGAGCCTTCCAAGCTCTCGACCCGGGTTCAAATCCCGGCACCTGCACTAAGTAAATAAATGGATATCTGTAATCGGTGGGTGGGTTAAAGTTTTCTTTTATTGCCCTTGGCGTTACCCATCTGATAAGGTTCCATTTACTTCCTCCCTTGTCGTTTGTACCTGAAGCCTTTGAACCACCGAATGGTTCCTGTTTGATAATAGATCTTTTTTTTTGTCATTGATGTGAAAATTGCCAGCAGAATCCTTAATTTTTTTCATGTGTCAAAATACAATCCTTTTTTTTTTCAGTTCGGTATTCCTTTCCATTTATTATCATAGGTATTTCAATTTTTGATTTCTTTATATTTTCCATCCCCTTCAGTACATATTCCATTTCCTTTGATCAGATGCAAAATCAGTATTGGATCGTTCTGCGTTTTTGGTATTAAATATTTTAATACTTTAAATCTTCCCCATTAAAATTTTTTAAGTCATTATTTAAAATTTTCTGGTAAAATTTAAATATTATTACACATTTGAGTATTAAGGTGATGGATATGTTTGGATGGTATGGAAGAGGATTCGGTAGAGGATGGGGAGCAACACTCGGTTACTGTCCTTGGACTGGTTTGCCCAGGGGATGGAGATGGTGGGGTTACTGGCCAGGCTATTCAGCATATCCTTACACAAACCCGCCAAGCTATTGGACCAATCCATCCACACCATATACAGCCCAAAACTATCCAGGGTACACATGGACCTATGGTAACATAGATGAAAAAACAGCACTTGAAAATGAATACAGGTATCTTCAGGAAAGGCTTGAGGATGTGAAAAGGAGACTTGATGAATTAAAGAAATAAATTTCGTTTAACCTAAAATTTAATAACTTTTTTTTATTACCCCTTTTCTGTGATATTTATGAGGATATGTGTTGCCTCATCAGGGAATGGCGGTCTTACAGATATGGTTAGTCCTGCTTTTGGAAGATGTCCCTCATTCACTATAGTTGATGTTGAGAATGGTGAAATAAAAAATGTAAGGGTCATACCAAACCAGGGAGCCTATGCCGGAAGCGGTGCTGGTATTCAGGCTGCCCAGATCGTTGTTAATGAAGGATGCAACGTTCTTATAGCAGGAAGTATAGGACCGAATTCATACCAGGTTCTTTCTATGGGAAGGGTGGATATGAGGGAATCACCACCACTTACAATCAGGGATGCAATAAATGCATACCTTGAAGGTAAATTACCACCGTCCATGGGTCAGGGTAGGGGAATGGGTGGAGGAATGGGCAGGGGAATGGGAAGGAGAGGGCACGGAAGGGGTGGACCAGGGAACTGGTGATTGAATGAAGTTTGCGGTCACCGGTGGCAAGGGTGGAACAGGTAAAAGTACGGTAGCAATAAACCTTGCCTGGTTATTATCCAAGAAAAATAAAGTTGTTCTTGTTGATGCTGACGTGGAATGCCCCAACGACCATATTCTATTATCCCTGGAATTAAAAAATAAAAAGACAGCTTACATATTCAGGCCCAAGTTTAACTATAAAACATGCATAAAATGCGGTCTTTGCAGGGATAACTGTTCCGAAAATGCTATTGTCATGTTCAAGGAAGGTTATCCATTTTTAATGCCCACACTATGCAGTGGATGCAAAACCTGCCAGCTCGTTTGCCCCGTGAATGCAATTGAAAGTGATAGGAAAATAATCGGGCATACATTTGTTACACAGTTGAATGAAAATCTGACACTTGTTACAGGGATGCTCAAGGAAGGTGAGGAAAGATCCTATCCGCTTGTTCTTGAAACAAAAAGAAGGGCTGAGGAGATAGATGCTGATATAAAAATCTATGATACTTCAGCTGGGACAGGTAACCATGTTGCTGCTGCAATAGATGGTACCGATTTTGCCATAGTTATTACTGAACCAACACCCCTTGGCATACATGATCTCAGAATGATAATGAATTTGCTCAACAAGCAGAAAAAGAAAGGTTATGTTGTTGTTAACAGGTATGATCTTGTTGAAAATTTTGATGAAAATGGTCTTGATATAATTGGAAGGATACCTCTGAGCGATGAACTTTTAAAAAGCTATATCTCGGGCAAACCTGTTGTTGAAACTTTTCCTGAGAGCGATGCATCAAAGGAATTCAATAGAATATACAATAAGGTGATGGAAATATGGCAGAAATTGTAGTTGCAAGCGGTAAGGGAGGTGTTGGAAAAAGCACAATTTCATCATCACTTTCATTGATATTCAAAGATCATGCTGTGGGAATTGTTGATGCTGATGCTGAAGCTCCAAACCTTCATTTACTTTTGGATGTAAAATGGAAGGAGGAGAGGGAATTCAAAAGCAAAAGTCTAGCTGTTATAGATTATAGCAAATGTACGGGCTGTATGCTCTGCAAAAATGTATGCACATATGAGGCAATAGAAGGAACAACAACACCAATTATAAAGGAATACATATGCGAGGGGTGCAATGCATGCGGTGTTGTTTGCCCAGTTAGTGCAATAAAGATTTCGCAGAATAACCTTTCAGGATGGATTAGAATAGGCGAAACTGAATTCTCACCATTTGTTATGGGTGAAATGGATGTTGGTCAGGCAAACAGCGGAAAACTTGTTACAGAAGTGAAAAACATTGCGAGATCATGGGTTAAGGATGGAAAAATAAGGAATTTAATTGTTGATTCAGCAGCAGGAATAGGATGCCAGGTTATTGCATCCTTGAGCGGTGCAAACTACGCAATTCTTGTTGCTGAGCCAACGGATTCAAGTCTTAGCGATCTTAAAAGGGTGTATTACCTTGCACAGCATTTCAGGGTTAAATCTTTCATAGTTATCAACAAATACGATATAAATCCTGGATTTGGCAAAATAGAAGATTTTGCAAGGGAGGAGAACCTTGAAATAATAGGTAAAATTCCATATGATAAAAACATACCAAAATCCATGGCGATGAGAAAAACAATAATTGAATATGATAAAAATTCTCCCGCTTCTCTTGAGATTTTTAATATAGCGCAAAGGATTGAAAATATTCTCGAATAAAAACATAAAATATTTTAATAAAGAAGTGCATAATGAAAAAAGGTGCATGGTGATGAAAACATCTAGGATTAGCGGTTTCTATAACCTTAGCATTGAGGAAAGAATGAAGATTGTAAGGGAATTTTCGCAGCTTGAAGAGAAGGACATTGAGGAATTGAAAAAACCACTGGACATGGATATTGCAAACAGAATGATAGAGAATGTTGTTTATCTTATGGACATCCCTGTGGGTATTGCAACAAATTTTCTCATAAACGGCAAGGATTACCTTATACCCATGGCAATAGAGGAACCGAGCGTTGTTGCAGCGGCAAGCAATGCTGCAAAAGTTGCAAGGGTAAAGGGAGGATTCAGGGCCATATCAACAGAACCTTTGATGATTGGACAGATCCAGGTTGTTAACATCAAGGATCCATACAGTGCAAAGTTTAAGATACTTGAGAATAAGCAACAGCTGATCAGGATCGCAAATGAACAGGATCCAGTTCTTGTTAACCTGGGTGGTGGATGTAAGGACATTGAGGTGAGGATACTGGATACAAAACTTGGACCAATGGTTATCGTTCATATCGTTGTCGACGTGAGGGATGCGATGGGTGCAAATGCCGTTAACACAATGGCTGAAAGTCTTGCGCCATACATAGAGGACATTACCGGTGGAAAGGTTTATCTAAGAATTCTGAGCAACCTTGCGGTATACAGGCTTGCAAGGGCATGGGCAATTTTCCCAAGATCGGAAATAGGTGATGCTGTTGAAGGCATTTATCATGCATATGAGTTTGCAAGGGTTGATCCATTCAGGGCAACAACACATAACAAGGGTATTATGAACGGTATAGATGCTGTTCTTATAGCTACAGCCAATGACTGGAGGGCTGTTGAAGCTGGTGCTCATGCATATGCAGCCCTTAATGGTTATACAAGTTTAACACACTATGAAATAAACAACGATGGGGATCTTGTTGGCTACATTGAATTACCAGTTGCTGTTGGTACTGTTGGCGGTGCATCATCCACACATCCAAAGGCAAAGATTGCAAGAAAAATATTGAACGTTTCATCTGCAAGGGAATTTTCTGAAATACTTGCAAGCGTTGGTCTTGCACAGAACTTTGCAGCATTGAGGGCGCTTGCAACAGAGGGCATTCAGAGGGGTCATATGAGCCTTCATGCAAGGAACATAGCAATTATGGCTGGCGCAACAGGTGATTTAATTGACAAAGTTGCGGAAATAATGGTAAGTGAGAAAAAGGTAAGGGTTGACAGGGCAAGGGAAATTCTGGAGAAGCTTAAAAATGAAAATCGTTAAAATTCTTTCAATCATTCTTATTATTTTTGGTATTGTTGTTTCCTTTATACCATTAACTGTAACAAGTTCAACAATCATTTCCTTTCCCTATGAACCACCAGATTATGTTTTTGCAAACGTTAACTCCACATTTTCTCCTTCATCAGATTGCACAATAAATGTTTCCTGGAATGGAACATGGAATGTTATGGTTGGTATAACAACCAAATCGCTCTGGCTTGAAAATAAAACTGTATTGATTGAAAAATCCGGATATAGGAACAGCTTCAATTATAATCTCCATGGTAATGTTCAGTACATTTTTGTTTTTAAAAGCATAAACTGGACAAACAATTCCTACACAGATCTTAAGATTGAAATATTTTATCCTCATGCATACCTTTACTACGGTATTATTTTTGTTATTTCAGGAATCGTTATTTTAATTTACAATGAAATCAGGAGGTCCTGAATTTTTTCTCAAGTATCATGCTTTTTACATCATCCTTATCCTTTGCCCTTTCAAGTTCCTCCAGTGAAATGACAGGTATCCTGACATATGTATCCTCCTTTGTTACGGTGACAACAATACCATCCTTTGAAGTTATTTCAGTGATATTCTCTATCATTGTTGCCTTGTTGATCAGTTCCTTTTTGAACTTTGAAATTCCCACAAAAATAAGTTCATCCCTGTTTGTTGATAGTGCATCTATGGATGATCTTCTTGTGAAATAGACAGTATACCCGGCCCTTCTGAAAACATTATGGAATTCATTCTGTAAAACATCGTTTGTTTTCAAAAACATGGAGTAATTTTCAGGCTCTGGTAAATTTTCAAATGGGTTGATCCTTTCCATGAATGTTTCGTTGAAATATTCTTCAATCCTTGCAATAACATCAAGAGATACGGCAGTATTTCCCTCCTCATAAAGCTGTATTGATTTTCTTGAAACATTTGCAATCTTTGCAAGATCTCCGAGTGAAATGTTATATTTTTCTCTGAACTCCCTGAGCTTTTTTCCATTTATCTTTGCATAATATCCACCGGGTGCAGCAAAACTGAAGGGGTATTCTCCATATTTCAAAAGGTCTGTGAATGTTTTAAGGCTCAAAACAGGTATATCGTACCTTGAATAGAGAACATACTCGTCAAGTTTTCCAAGTCCACATTTAATACCAACAATAAGCGCCTTTGCCTTCAGAAGTTTTGAAATTAACTTTAATTCTTCAGCTGATTCTTTTTTGAATGTATCAACGTTATAAAGCACCTTTATAATATAAATTTCATTATCTTTACTTGCCACTATATCGTAGCTGGAGGAATCAAGGATCTCGGATGAGATCCTGAAACCATTCTTTCCAAGTATCGTACGAACAACATTTTTAAGTATATTTCCCTCATCCATAGGCAATGCTTATTAAATTTTACTATATATAAACATTTCGGATATCTCTCTTAGATGAATTGTTAACAAATTCAATTTTCATTTAAATTTTTATTATAACAACATGTCTTTCCTATCACCTTAAAAATTTGCACTATTTTAATTGACACTGCAAATTTTTAAATAAAAGTTTGCAGTTATAATGCAAATGATGCAAATCCTGAGAAAGGTATTGATGGATCAAAAGTATGAAACTGAAGAAAAATTCAGAAAAACTGAATTTGTAGAGAGAGAATTTTTAGAGAATTTTAAAGAGTTTATCAATAGTAATTTGATAAAGGTTACAACAGGTGCAAGAAGGTCAGGGAAATCATTCTTTACCTATTCTCTCCTCAAGAATGAAAATTTTGGCTATGTGAATTTCGATGAACCTATGCTAAAAAATGTTAATTCAAACGATATTTTTTCAGCTTTACTTGAAATTTATGGGAAAAATATGAATATAATTTTTTTTGATGAAATTCAGAATATGCAAGCATGGGAATTGTTTGTAAATAAATTGCATAGATCCGGATATAATCTTTTCATTACTGGAAGTAATGCAAAACTTCTGAGTAAAGAACTTTCAACACATCTTACGGGCAGACATATACAAATGGAAATTTTTCCATTCAGTTTCAGGGAATATCTACAAGCATTAAAATTTAAAGAACCGATTGAAACAACTGCAGGGCAGGGTTTAGTTAAAAACCATTTGTTGAATTATCTGGAAAATGGTGGTTTCCCAGAAATCGTAGTGGAGAAAGAAAATCCAAGAATTTATCTTAGACAGTTATTCAATGATATAGTGGAAAAAGATATAATTATGAGATACAACATTGCATACAAAAAGACATTCATTGAAATAGCCAACACGTTAATTGATAACTTTGGAAATTATGTAACATCAAACAGTATTAAAAATTCTTTTGGTTTAAAAAGTGTACACACAGCAAAAAATTATCTTTATTATTTAAACGAATCATACCTTGTCTATTTCATAAATAAACTTTCATTCAAGCCAAAAGAAAAAGAAGTTGCTCCAAAAAAGATCTATGTGACGGATCCAGGATTGATAAATGTGGTATCAATGAAATTTAAAGAGGATTTTGGAAGAATAATTGAAAATGTTGTTGCGATTGATCTTTTAAGGAGAAGAAGCTACTGGCATAAAACCTGGGAAATTTATTATTATAAGGATTATCAGGATCATGAAGTTGATTTTGCCATAAAGGATGGTATGAGGATAAAATATTTGATTCAGGTAACATATTCCTCGGGAAAGGATGAAATAGAAAAAAGGGAATTGAACTCACTAATTAAAGCATCCAATGAGTTGAAGTGTGATAATTTAACGGTGATAACATGGGATTATGAGGATGAATGGAACATTGAAAATAAAAAAATAAGGTTCATTCCCCTCTGGAAATGGTTGATTGAAATTCGTTCATAATTAAATTAATTAAAATTTAAAAAAAAAACCTTAAAATGCCGGGGCCGGGGATCGAACCCGGGGCCTTCGGATATCCCAAGCTCAGTCCAGAACCCTATGAGTCCGACGCTCTACCAGCTGAGCCACCCCGGCTACTGTGTAACCTCTACATTTGTTTCCATTGGTGTTGAAAGAAGGTTAGATTTTCTTACCTCTATCTTTTTTATGTTGTAAACGGGTTTAACATTCTTTTCTATATCTGAAACTATCTTTTCTGAAAGCATGTACGTTACAAATTCGTAGAATGATAGATTTGAGCCATTGTTCTGAACGGCCTCAATTATTTTTTTCCTTATTGCTGATTTAAGTGAAGAATTAAGTCTTTTGTCCGCAATGGCCGTGATCTTCACCCTAATTTTATAACCATCGGTTGTTGTCATTGGGAATATTGCATCTATCCTTGACTTTCTTCTCCTCACAAGCCTTCTTATGTAATCCGATGTAACGTCATGGCCAACAAAAATTGTTTTTGCCTGATCCCCTTCGATCTTCACTATTTTGAAAAATAGCTTAACGTAGTCCTTCTTAATGTCCCCCGAGATCTGGTAAAGGGTTGTTTCAGCAACCCTTCCAATAACCTGCTCTGGGGTTTCGGCCGGAGTTTCAGCTATCTCCTTTGATCCGAAACTTTCGGGTGTGATTATCTTGTACCACACCTTCGCTCTCCATTTATCCTTGACCTTTTTAGCAGCAGCCCTTTCAGCAACCTTTGGCATATTAAACACCGTTTTTGTGAATAAACCAATAAATTAAGATGTTATATAAAACTTTTCAGTTGTCAGCTCTGTAGAAAACCTCTACAATAAAAATAAATCCAGAATCATTTAGGACTATTATCCTCCTAATGTTGTATGCTATTATTTTCATTGCAATTTCCTTTTCAAATAGTTCAGGAATTCTCGATCTCACAAATGATCCACTTTTTCTCTTTATTACTGAATGCACTGTTTCCACTATCGGCCTTCTATTATATTCTTCAGGTAAATGCCTTTTCATTCTTTTCC